>CAIXRL010000085.1 GCA_903921835.1 Candidatus Eiseniibacteriota bacterium
AGCTCGCCCTCGATCGAACGGCTGAGCATGCGCGCGGTGTCGGGGCAGCGCGGCCCCGGTGGCGGGGCGTCGCCGGAACCCACGAACGGCGCCAGCGAGGCACGCAGCGCCAGGCGCGCACGGTGGAGGCGCGACTTGACCGCGCGCTCGTTGATACCAAGCACGGCGCCCACCTCGGCCGCGCTCAGGCCCTCGACGTCGCGGAGCACCAGCACCTCGCGCTGCTGCATCGGCAGCAACGCGACCGCGCGCTCGAGGGCCTCGCCGAGCTGCCGCCGCTCGAGCCGGCGCGCGGGGCCCGCGGATGGATCGGGTGTGGTGAGCATCGTGCGCGCGTCGGGCGCCACCGATTCCATCCGTGCCCCGCGCTTGCGCAGCCGTCCGCACGCGCGGCGCGCCACGACGTACGTCCAGGTCGAGAGCGACGCCTCGCCGCGGAACGTCTTCAGCGAGCGCAGCAGCGTGGCGAGCACCTCCTGCGCCAGGTCCTCGGCATCGTGGGGATCGCGGCAGAAGCTGCGGCTGAACCGGCTCGCAGGACCGGAAGCCAGTTCCAGGATGCGCGTGAGCGCTTCGCGGTCGCCGCGGCGCGCGGCGGAGATCAGGCGGGCTTCGTGCGCACGCTCGGCGGCCGTGGGCGGGCCGGGCCTGCGGTCCGTGGGGGCGATCTTCGTGGAATCGGCGAAACGTCGTGACACGGTGGGGCTCCTGCTCTGCGACGGCGGGGACGGCTGCGACAATCGGCCTGGCGCAACGCCAGCGTGGCGCATCTTAGCCCGGACGATTCATGAACCGCGAGCCGAGAGTGTGAGATGTGCGCCAGCCGCAAGAAGATCGGCCGGCCGGACCCACCGTCGGTGGGTACCCCGGAACCGTGTTGTCCACACGATGAGGACAGCGGCCGGTCGAACTTCGGGGCACCCACCGAATGTGGGTCCGGATGGCGCACAGATCGCGCTCGCAGGCCGCGGGCTCATGAATCGTCCGGGCTAGCAAAGCAGAAGGATTACGCACGCGGCACTGCCGCTGCGACAGTCGCGCACGCCGCGCCGCTCCCCCGTGAATCCTCCGCGCCGGCCGGGGCTCGTACTGGGCGACATGATCCCTGAACCTGTTTCCAAGCGTGGGTCCCACCCGGTGAGCTGGACCCGTTTCGCGACGGCCACGGTCGCCGCGTGGCTGATGCTGGTGGCGGCTGCGGCCGGCGCCGAACCCTGGACCCTCACGCGCGTGCTCGACGCGGCCCGGACCCGGGATCCCTCGGTGCGCGCCGCCCGCGCGGCCGGTGACGCCGGCCGCGCCCAGGCCGCAAGCAACTGGGCGCTGCTCTCCCCTCACGTCACCGCGTCGTACGGCTTCACGCGCAGCGACGACCCCGCGATGCTGTTCTCGCAGAAGCTCTGGCAGGGACGCTTCACCCCGGCCGACTTCGCGCTGGACGCCCTGAACCAGCCGGCCCCCACGAGCGCGCGGCAATGGACGCTCGCCGTGGACCAGCCGCTGTGGAACGGCGGGCGGGAGATCCTCGCACCGGGCATGGCCGCGCGCATGAACCGCGCGGCGAGTCACATGGAGCGGGCCGCGATCGCCGACCGGCTGCTCGCCGCCGCCGGCGCGTGGGTGGACGCGGTGGCCGCGCGCGAGAACGTCGCCGCGGCCGATCGGGCGCTGGCCTTCGCCACCGCGATGCGAGGTGCGACGGCGGAGCGGTTGCGCATGGGGCAGGTCGCTGATGTGGACACGCTGCGAGCCGCCGCACGCGCCAGCGAGGCGCTCGTTCGCGCGCTGGGCGCTCACCGCCAGCTTGCCGTCATGCTGCAGAGGCTCTCCGGAATGGTGCAGTCCCCCGTCGCCGCGGACGAGCTAGTTTTCGACGCCGCGCTGGCCCCGATTCCCCCGGGGGACGGCGCGCGCGGCGAACTCGCCGCGGCGCACGAGGGCGCCGCGGCCGCCGCGACGCAGTCGCGCGAGGCGGCGCTGGCGCTGCTGCCCTCGCTCAACTCGCGGCTCGCCGTGTCGCAGTACGCTCCCATGACGGGCGACCGCTGGGAGCGCCGCTGGATGCTGGCGGTCTCCGCCGACCTGCCGCTCTTCGACGGTGGTCAGCGGCTCAACGCCTGGCGCGCGGCCCGCGCGCAGGCGGCGCAGGCGAGGGCCGCCGAGGCTGCGCTGGCGCGTGACCTGGCGCTGGACCTGGCCGCGACGCGCGCCCAGGCCGACATGGCGATCCAGAGTCGCGATGCCGCGTTCGCGGGTCGCGCCGCCTCCGAGGAAGCGCTGCGTCTCGCGGATGCGCGCTACCGCTCGGGGCTGCTCCCGCTCACCGACCTGCTGGCCGCCGACGCGGAGGCGACCGCCGCCCGCGCAGGCGCCATCGCGGCGGAATCCGATCTCATCCTGACGCACGTCCGGCTGCTGCACGCCATGGGAGAACTCCGATGAAAACGATTCTCGTTCTAGCCTCGCTCGTCCTGGCCGCGGCATTCGCGGCCGGTTGCGGCGGGGGCGCGCCCGAGCGCGTCGCCGTCGACTCGCGAGCCGCCCTCGACGTGCACGTGCTGCGCGCAGGCGCCGCGGCCGGCGACGCGCTGGTGCTTCCCGCGCGCGTCACCGCACGCGAGGAAGTCACCGTGACCGCACGCATGCCGGCCCGCCTCACGGCGCTGCCGCTGCGCGAGGGCGACCACTTCCGCAAGGGCCAGACGCTGGCCGCCTTCGACGCTCCGGAGACGCGCGCGGCGCTGGAAGGCGCCCGGGCCGGTCTCGCGGCTGCGACGCTGCAACGCGACCTCGCCCGCCGGCAGGAATCGCGCATGGACTCGCTCTACGCCGCGCACGTCGCCGCGCTGCGCGAACTGGAAGGCGCGCAGGCCGACCGGCGCGCCGCCGAAGCGGGCTGGGCACAGGCGCGGGCGCAGGCGGACCAGATGAGCTCGGGCACCGCGATCGAGGCCCCGTTCGCGGGCGTCGTGGTGCGGCGACACGCCGACGTCGGCGCCACGACGGGACCCGGCCAGCCGCTGCTCGACATCTGCTCGGACGAAACCGGCGAGATCACCACCGACGTGCCGGAGTCCGAGCTCGCGCGGCTCACCGGCGGCGGCGCGCAGGCGCAGGTCGGCGACGGCGAGTGGCGCACCGCGATGCTCACGCGCGTGGACGGCATGACCGACTTCACCACGCGCAGCCGCGTCGCGCGCTTCCGGTTGGCGAGCGGGGCCGCGCCCGAACCCGGCGCGTTCGCACGCGTCCGGCTCGCCGGCGGGCGATCCGCCGCAAGCCTGCGCCCCGCGGGCACGCTTTCCGTGCCGGCCGGCGCGCTGGTGCGCCGCGGCGCCCTCACCGGCGTGTTCGTGGCCGACTCCGGCGTTGCCCGGCTGCGCTGGCTGCGGATCGGACGCGAGCACCCCGGGAGCGTCGAGGTGCTCGCAGGGCTCGCGGGGGGCGAGGACGTCGTCGCGGCGCCGGCGGGACTCGAGGACGGCCGCGCCGTGCGGGTGACCCGGTGACCCCTCGGCTCCAGACCGTGGGGCTAGCGGGCCGCATCGCGCAGACCTTCCTGCACTCCAAGCTCACCCCGCTCACCATCTTCGCCTCGATCCTGCTCGGCCTGCTCGCGATCGCCACGCTGCCGCGCGAGGAAGAGCCCCAGATCAAGGTGCCCATGGTGGACGTGATGATCGCGTGGCCGGGCACGCCCGTCGCCCAGGTCGAGCGCCAGGTCACGACGCCCGTCGAGCGCCGGCTGTGGCAGATTCCCGACCTCGAGTACCTCTACTCGATCTCGCGCGAGGACGGCGCGGCGATCATCCTCCGCTTCAAGGTCGGCTTCGATCCCGACCAGGCGCTCTCGCGCGTGCGCACCCGCCTGGACGAGGTGACCGCCGCGCTGCCCGCGGGCGCACGCGTCGTCAGCGTCTCCCCCCGCTCGATCGACGACGTGCCCGTGCTGGGGCTCACGCTGACGAGCCGCGACTCGAGCGCCGACCAGAGCGACCTGCGCCGCGTCGCGGCCGAGCTCGCTGCGGAGTTGCGCAAGGCGCCGGGCGTGGCGCGCGTCAACGTGCTCGGCGGCGAGCCGCGCAGCGTGCGCATTGCCCCCGACCCCACGCGCATGAGCGCCGCGGGCGTGACCGTGGACGTGCTGACGCGCGTGCTGGAGGGCGCGGGACTCTCGCTGCCGGCCGGCGACCTCGTGGGTGCCAACATGCGCACCGAGCTGCGCGCGGAATCCCCGCTGGCAAACGCGGACGAGCTACGCGCTCTGCAGGTGCCCTCGGGCACGGGCCGGCCCGTGCGGCTCTCCGAGATCGCGCAGGTGACCGACGGCCCCGGCGAGCGCACCAACTACGTCTTCCTGGGCGACCGCGAGCACGGCCTGCGGCCGGCCGTCACGGTCGAGGTCTCCAAGCGGCCCGGCGTCAACGCCACCGAGATGGTGAGGTTTTTGCACGGCCGCGTGCGCGAACTGCGCCCGACGCTGCTGGCCGGCCTGGAGGTCACCACCACGCGCGACTACGGCGCGACGGCGAAGGAGAAGTCCGACGACCTGATGTTCCACCTGCTGCTGGCGACGCTGTCGGTGATCGTGCTGATCGCGTTCGCGCTCGGCCGGCGCGAGGCGGTCGTGGTCGCCATCGCCATCCCGGTGACGCTGGCGCTCACGCTCTTCCTCTACCGCTTCCTCGGCTACACGCTCAACCGCGTCACGCTGTTCGCGCTGATCTTCTCGATCGGCATCCTGGTGGACGACGCGATCGTCGTGGTCGAGAACATCACGCGCCACTTCGGCATGAAGGACCACCGCGACACCGACGAGCGTGTGATCGAAGCGGTGGACGAGGTCGGCAACCCGACCGTGCTTGCCACCGTCGCCGTGATCGCCGCCATCCTGCCGCTGGCGTTCGTCGGCGGGCTGATGGGCCCGTACATGAAGCCCATCCCCATCGGCGCCTCGCTGGCCATGCTGTTCTCGTTGCTCGTCGCGTTCATGGTCTCGCCGTGGGCCGCCCGCCGCGTGCTGAAGCCCCAGGCCGGCCGCACACACGAGGTGAAGGAGTCGCGGCTGGACGTCGCCTACCGGCGCTACATGGCGCGGCTCATGGAACAACCGCGCCAGCGCTGGATCTTCTTCGGCGGCCTCGCCCTGCTGCTGGTCGCGGCAGGGGGCCTGGTCGCGGTGCAGCTGGTCACGGTGAAGAGGCTGCCGTTC
>CAIXRL010000086.1 GCA_903921835.1 Candidatus Eiseniibacteriota bacterium
ATACCCGCCTTGAACCTGCACAGCGCCGCGGCGGTGGCGGCGGCTTACGCGGCGGCTAACGGGATGGTTGAGCCGGTGGCGCGGTCGGGGTAGCCACAGTGGTTTGGGGATCAGACATTGGTGCAGCACTCTTTCCTGGCGGCACGCAGCAACCGGAGCCGACGCATGGCGGAGCGGCATCGGATTGGCGAGCCAGTTCTGATGAACCACAACGGCGGGCCTGAACTCAAACTGTAAACCCCAATTAGAACAGAGGCTTACCTCATGCCAGCCGATTGCCAGCTAGTCATTATGGGGCCGTTCGGGCGCGTCGATCTCACCCACGCCACCGGGTTTGAAAGCCGTCAGATCATCAACTGCAATGACGGCACGGAACTCGCCACCACGCTGCTCACGGGTTGGGCAGTCAGCTTTGCTGTGGAGCGCGGCGCATCCTGGGTCGATGAGTTTCTGGCGAACGTCGCGGCCTATGGCGACAACAAAGCGCGACTGACCGGCACGTCCTACCAATACCTAGCGGAACCGGACGGCAGCACCAGCACGTATCAATTCGATGAATGCGTGTCCCGGCTCGGGCCGGCCAGCCAGAAGCAGCGGGTGGAGTTTTTCGCCGCCCGGCGCAAGCGTATCTGACCACCACTCAAACCCCCGGTCAACGCGCAAGCAGGTAGGCGCGCGCCTCAGTGCCCGCCGCTTTTATGACGGCCGCGGGGCCGGTGCGCGATGATGTGCCAGATCAGCCCGGCGAGCAGCAGCAGAATCAAGCGCCCCATCTCGGCCCCCATAGCGGTGATACGTCTGGCACGGCTGAGTGGTGACGCGCGAACCGCTCTCGGAACCACCGCCGCGCCACGCTGAACACCACGGCGCGACTGCCCGAGCTGCACGACAGCACTGCGCCGAGCGCGCCAGGGCAGTGGCCACACGCCTCCAGCAAGTTGTTACACATGGAGCACATGAGGCGCAGGTTGCCGGGCTCGTCTCCCCCGCCACGACAGCGAGGGAGGATGTGGCCAACCGACATCCGGGATGGGGCGGCCGAGCTGTAATAGACGCCGCAGACGGGGCAGGTGTCAGACCCACTCATACCCGACCCCCCCCTTCCACCCGGCCACGTGCGCCACGGACCGGCAACGCTCCAGCCCATGGCGTCCTCGCGCAGCCGTATAGCCAAGCTACGTGTTGCGGGCGGCCGTCGATCACCACGAACGGTCGCAACGTCCGGGACATACCGGAACGGGCCGTGCCCATCAGAATGCTGAACACGATGGGGCGCCCGCTGGAGTCGCGCGAGCACCGGGTTAGCAGGTTTGGTAGGGGTCATGACAAGCACATCTCCGCCAACGCTCGGCATTCACTGCCTTCAGGCCAATGCGCTCGTGCCTGTTCCGCCGTGAAATGCCGGCAACCTGCGTTCACATACACCTGCCCGTTGTTGCAAACGACGCGGCGGAACTCGTAGCCGCGCGCATCGCGCCCGGCGACGGGAATGCCGGAACCGGACAGGTACAGCGTCGCACCGTCACCCACCGTCAGGCCCTCCGGCAGCGTGGTGAGCCCGGTGCAACCGGACAGCCACAGCAGCGCACCGTCACCCACCGTCAGGCCCTCCGGCAGCGTGGTAAGCCCGGTGCAACCGGGCAGGTCCAGCCGCGCACCGTCACCCACCGTCAGGCCCTCCGGCAGCGTGGTGAGCCCGGTGCAACCGGACAGGTACAGCGTCGCACCGTCACCCACCGTCAGGCCCTCC
>CAIXRL010000087.1 GCA_903921835.1 Candidatus Eiseniibacteriota bacterium
CGCGCGACTGGCCGATCGCGGCCGGGATTTCCGCTGCGTTCTGGTTGGGGACGGGCCGGGCCGCGCCGCTCTCGAAGCCCAGGCGCGGTCGGCGGGACTCGCGTCGCGGGTCACGTTCCTCGGCGAACGGGGCGACGTGGACCGGCTGCTGCCGGCGTTCGACGTGTTCACGCTGTCGTCGCGCGAGGAAGGCCTCCCGAACGCGCTGCTCGAGGCGATGGCCGCCGCGCGGGCGTGTGTGGTGACGCGCGTGGGCGGCAACGCCGAGGTGCTCGAGGACGGGCGCACGGGCTGGCTCGTGCCGCCGCAGGACCCGGAAGCCCTGGCGGTCGCCCTGGAATCCGTGCTGGCCGATCCGGTTGAAGCGAGGGCCCGGGGGCGCGCGGCCCGCGAGGCGACGATCCGGGATCGCAGCATCGCCGCCATGGTGAGGCACCACGAGGTATTCTACCGACGCGCGCTGGGATGGGAATCCGCCGACGTCGAGGAGGCCGTGTGAAGAGCGTGCTTTACGTGACGACGACATTCCCGACACTGAGCGCGTTCATCGAGAACGAAGTCAAGCGGATCGATGCGCGCGGGGTGAAGATCCGCGTGCTGACGCTGCGCAAGGTCTGCGACGAGTACCAGCCCGAGCACGCCCACCTGCGCACGCTGACCACGTCTGTCGGCTCGGCGTTCCATCCGGCGGGCTGGCTGTTGTTGTTCGGCTGGCTCGTCCGCAAGCCGCACGTGCTCGTGCCGGAGGTGGCGCGCGTGCTGTGGGCGTCGCGCGGCAGTCTCTACTCGCTCCTGGGCCACATCGGCTACCTGCCCGCCGTGGCGCGGGTCGCGAGCCTGGCCGAGAGCGAACGCGTCGAGCGCATCCACGGGGTGTGGGCCCACTTCCCGGCCACGGTGGCGTACCTGGCGTCGCGCCTGACGGGCGCGCGCTTCAGCATGGCCGGTCATGCGGGCGGCGACCTCTACCGCACGCAGGTGTTCCTGCCCGAGAAGGTGCGTGCCGCTGACTTCATCACGTGTTGTGTCCGCGGCAACGCCGAAATGGTGCGCAACCTCGTGCCCGGCGGCCGCGTGCACTGGCTCTACCACGGCACCGATCTCTCGCGGTTCGGCGCCATCGTGCGCGCGCGGGCCGCGGAGCCGATGCTGCTCGTCGTGGGTCGCCTGGCCGAGACCAAGGGTTACGACGACGCCATCCGCGCGCTCGCCCTGCTGGCGGCCCGCGGTTTGCACCCGCGCCTCGTGGTGGTCGGCGACGGCCCGCTGCGCGGCAGCCTCGGTGACCTCGCGCGTGCGAGCGGCGTCGCGGAGCAGGTGAGCTGGTGCGGCTGGCTCACGCACGACCAGCTGGCCGTGCACTACGCGACGGCGTGGCTGCTGGTGGCGCCCAGCGTGGTGCTGTCGAGCGGCCGGATGGACGGCATTCCCAACGTCGTCATCGAGGCGATGGCCGCGGGGCTGCCCGTGGTGGGCACGCGCGCGGCGGGTCTCGAGGAAGCCGTAGTGCCCGGGAGGACGGGAGTGCTCTGCAACCAGCGCGACCCCGAGGGCCTCGCGGACGCGATCGAGCCGCTGCTGCGCGATCCCACGGAGATCGACCGCATGGGCGCCATTGCGCGCGCGGGGACGGGCGAGGCGTTCGACGTCGAGCGCAACTTCGAGCGGCTGTGGGCGCTCTTCGAGGGCACCGCGGAGGGCTGCCGGCCGTGATCCGGGTCGCGCACGTGATCGAGGGCATGCACCAGGGAGGCGCCGAGTCCGTCGTGGTCGAGCACGTGCGCCTGGCGGCTCCCGACGTGCGCTCGACCGTCTTCGCGCTCACTCGCGGCGGACCCGCGCTGGAGGCCGCGGCGGCCGCGGGCGCCGAGACGCTGCTCCTCGGCAAGGGCGGCGCGCGGGTGCGGGGCCTGCTGCGTCTCACGAGGGCACTGCGGGAGCGCGGGATCGACGTGGTGAATGCGCACAACCCGATCGGCGCGGTCTACGGCACGCCGGCTGCCCGCCTCGCCGGCGTGCCGGTGGTGCTGCGCACCGAACACAGCGTGCACTATCCCGGCCGCGGCTCGCGCCTCTACGGTCTGATCGAGCCGGCCCTCACCGCGTGGAGCGATCGCGTCGTGTGTGTGTGCGAGGCTTCGCGCCTGAGCCACGCCTCGCGCATGCCCCGGCACGCGTGGCGGTTCGTCATGATCGCCAACGGCGTCGGCGAGCCGGGCGCTCCGGTGGCGCCGCGCGCCGAGGTGCGTCGCGCGCTGGACCTGGACGGCGTGGCGCCGGTGGCGCTCACGGTCGGCAGCCTGTCGCCGCAGAAGTCGCAGGACGTCCTGCTGCGCGCGATGGCCAGGGCCGTGAGCCGCGTGCCGCAGGCAGTGCTGCTCGTCGCGGGGGAGGGCCCTCTGCGCGAACCGCTGCTCTCCCTGCACGCGGAACTGGGTCTGGGCGGGCGCGTGCGCTTCCTGGGGCCGCGGCTCGACGTCCCGGATCTCATGAACGCCTGCGACCTGTTCGTGCTGTCGTCTTCGCGCGAGGGACTGTCGATCACGTTGCTCGAGGCGATGCGCGCGCACCGCGCCACGCTCGCCACGCGGGTGGGCGGCAACCCGGAGGCCGTGGCCGACGGCGTCAACGGTTGTATCGTGCCCGTGGGGGACGCGGAGGCCATGGGCGTCGCGCTGGCCGAGTTGCTGGGAAGCCCGGAGCGGCTTGCCGCGCTCGGGGAGGCGGGCCACGCGCGCTGGCGCGGGGAGTTCACGGCCCGGCGCATGGTGGAGCAGACGGAAGCGCTCTACCGCGTGTGCCTGCGGGCGCGCGGATGCGTTGCCTGATGCGCCTCCCGGGACGCGAGCCGCGGCGGGGAAGTGCCGAAGACGAGGGAGTGCCGGGCGGAGCCCCCGGGTGTTGCAGTGAGAGGGAGCCGAATGAACACGGAAGCGAGGACTTGGGACACGTCCAGTCGGTTGCCGCGGGACTTCGGGCGCGACGGGCAGGTGAGGCTCGCGGCTTCGAGCCACCTTCATATCGTTCTGCGCCTCGACTGCCCCGGGTGGGAGGCGAAGCGGGGGCGCGAGGCGCGTGCGGTGCTCGTGAGCGACGGAGAGCGGCGCGCGGCTCCGTCCTCGGCACGACGCTCGTGAACAGCATCGTGGTCCCGCACGTGGCGCTGCTCCCGACGCTGGATCCGGAGAAGCGCCGCCGTGCGCCGGCTCGAGAAGTCCTGCTCGCAGCCGGTGATCGAGGTTTCGACGGCGGAGCCCTTCCACGCGTTCCAGCAGCTGCCGATCGACGACGACGTGCGGCTCGGCCGCAAGGCGGGCGGCCGGCCGCCGACCCGCGGTCCGGCATGGCGCGGCGCGAGGGTGTGATTCGCGCCGGTTCGGGCTATGGTCGCGCCGATCAGGGCAGGCTCGACTGCCGCGCGAGTGCCGCCACTCCCGGGGGCCGCAAGGCGGGCGGGAATACGCTGCTCGGGTGGTACGCGATCAGAAGCGCGCGTGCGACGCGGGCTTTCGCTGGATGAACTGCGGAGGCAATACGGCGCACGAGAAGGAGCCTGGCGGAGAGACCGTCCTGGTGGAGAACCGGCTCGGCGGTGGAGCGCTCCGGGCCGTCCCGGACCCGATCGAGACGACGGTTGCGCGGACGCGATCCGCCAGGGTCGCGTCGGTGGAGGAAGCGTGCGCGAGGCAGCAGTCCCGGAGGAAGACATGAGCTCCAAGGATGCGGGCGGCGCCCGCGGTCGCTTCGAGCGCTTCGTGCGCTGGACGATCGAGCAGGAGTACGGTCCCGTGCAGGAACGGCTCCCGGCCGGCGAGCGCGAGGCGTTCGCGGATTACTATCGCCGGCTGCCCAGATCCGGCGACGAGGCGGCCATCCGCCGCTACCTGCGCGGCTTCTGGCGCAGCGAGGCAGGCTGGACCGCGCGCTGGATCGTCGCCCGCGCGGCGGCCATCGGCGAGCGTCCGCGCGTCATGGATGCCGGTTCGGGCTTCGGCACGTACGCGATGCTCTACGCGGCGGTGGGCGCCGTCGTGGTGGGTGCGGACCTGCGTCCCGACCGGCTCGACGCCGCGGAGAGACGCCTCGCGTTTCACCGCGAGGTCGCCCACGAGGAACTTCCCGTGAGCTATGTCCGCGCCGACCTCACGCGTGAATGGGACGGCGACTATGACCTTGTCTGGGTGTACAACGCGCTCTCGCACATCGACCCGCTCGAGGCCTTCCTCGCGCAGACGCGGATGCACCTGCGGCGTGGCGGCGTGCTGGTCGTGGGCGACATCAACGGTGCGCATCCCGAGCACATTGCCCGTCTGAACAGGCTGCGCGGGGACGCGGTGCACCAGGAATACGTCGCGCCCGACGGCGAACGGCACCAGTATGCGGTCGAGCGGCCGTTCGCGCCTGCCGAAGTGCGCGGGATCTTCGAGAAGAACGGCCTGCGCATGGTGCATCATGAGCTGTACTGGGGCGGCCTGGGCGCGCTTCCCGATCCGGCCTACCGCGCCCTCATGGAGCCGCTGCAGCGGCAGTGGCGGCTCGGTCACGGCATCGCGCGGCGGCAGCTCGTCGTCGCGACACCGGCCTGAACGCGGAGCGGCAGCGCGCGCATGCGAGTCCTGTTCGTGACGCAGTACTTCCCGCCCGAGACGGGCGCGGCGCCGGCACGCGCGCTGCACCTGGCGCGGGCGCTCCTGCGCGCCGGGCACCATGTTCGCGTCGTCACGGGCCTGCCGAATCATCCCGCCGGCGAGATCCGCCTCGAGTACCGTGGTATGCGGCGCTCGCGTGAAACCGTCGGCGGCGTGCCGGTCGAGCGCGTCTGGCTGTACGCGACGCCGCGCAAGACCCCGCTCACCCGGCTGTGGAACCACCTGAGCTTCGCGCTCTCGGCGCTGCCGGCCGCGCTCTCGGGACCCCGGCCGGACGTCGTGGTCGCCAGCACGCCGCCGCTCTTCCACGGGCTCACGGCGTGGCTCGCCGCGCGCGTTCACGGCGCCGCGTTCGTGAACGACTGCCGCGACGACTGGCCGCACGCCGCGATCGCGCTGGGCGAGATGCGGCCGGGGCTCGTGGCTGGCGTGCTCGACGGCGTGGCGCGCTTCTTCCAGGGTCGCGCCGCGCGCTTGCTGGTCGTGACGCCCGGGATGCGCCGCCGGCTCGCGGGGCGCGGCTTCGAGGAACGCCGGCTGGTGTTCCTGCCCAACGGTGCCGACACGGAGATCTTCCGGCCGGGCGACGGTCCCGGGACGTCCGCGGCGGGGCGGCCGTTCACGCTGTTGTACGCGGGGACGCACGGACTCGTGCACGGCATGGACGCGCTGCTCGATGCGGCCGAACTCCTGCGCGGCGAGAACGTCGTGTTCCGCTTCGTCGGCGATGGTGTCGCCAGGGACGCTCTGATGCGGACCGCGCGGGAACGCGGGCTGTCGCACTGCACGTTCGAGCCGAGCGTTGCGCCCGAAGCGCTGGTGGGGCTGCTGCACGAGGCCGACGCCTGCGTGGCGACGACGCGCGCGAGCGTGTTCGCGGGCGAGACCATCCCGGTCAAGCTGTTCGACTACCTCGCGTGCGGCTGCCCGGTGGTGGCCGCGGTCCGGGGCGATGCCGCCGCGGTCGTCGAGGCTTCCGGCGGCGGTCTGGTCGTGGAGCCCGAGAACGGCGCGGCGATCGCGGCTGCCGTCCGGGCCGTGCGGGACGATCCCGCCCTGCGCGCGCGGCTCGCCGCGGCAGGACCCGCGTTCATCGCGCGCGAGCATTCGCGCCGTGCGCTCGGCGAGCGGTTCGTGCGCACGCTCGAGGAGGTCCTCCTCGAGGCGAGGGGAAGAGGCGTGACGCCGCGGCCCGCGGGCGCTGCCGGCGTGTTCCAGCGCGTGTTCGACGTCGTCGTGTCGCTTGCGGCGCTGGTCCTGCTCTCCCCGGTGATGCTGGTCGTGGCGATCGCGATCCGGCTCGACACGCCCGGCCCCGTGCTGTTTTGCCAGCGGCGGATCGGCCGCGGGTCGTCGGAGTTCGTGCTCTTCAAGTTCCGCAGCATGGCCGCGGGCACGCCCGACCTCGCGACGCACCTCGTGGAGCCCGGGCGGGTGACCGTGACGCGCGTCGGACGCTTCATCCGCCGCACCAGTCTCGACGAGCTGCCGCAACTGTGGAACATCCTGCGGGGGGACATGACGCTGGTCGGACCCCGCCCGGCGCTGTACAACCAGCACGACCTCGTCGCCCGGCGGCAGCAGGCCGGAGTGGATGCGCTGCGTCCCGGCCTGACGGGCTGGGCGCAGATCAACGGTCGCGACGAGATTCCGATGGAGCGCAAGGTGGCATACGATCACGAGTACCTCGAACGGATCTCGCCGTTGTTCGATCTCGAGATCCTCGCGCGCACGGCGCTGACGCTCTTCCACATGCGGGGGATCAGGTGAGTGACGCATCGGGCACGAGGCCGGCGGCGCCCGCTCGGGCGCCGGCCTGGGCGCCGGCCTGGGCGCAGGCGCTGGTGCTCGCCGGCCTGGTGGGCGCCGCGTACGCCCGCGTCGCGACCGTGCTGTGGGAGACGTGGAGCACCAACGACAACTACTCGCACGGCCCGCTCGTGCCGCTGGCTTCCCTCGCGCTCGTGTGGCTGCGCTGGCCGCGACTGCGCCGGCTCGAGGTGCGGCCGGAATCGCGCGGGCTGTGGCTGCTCGCCGCGGGCTGCCTGATGCTCGTGCTGGGCCTGCGCATGGATCTCTTCGCGCTGCAGGGCTGGTCGCTCCTCGTCGTGCTGCTCGGGCTCACGCTGACCTTCTTCGGCGTGCCGATCCTGCGCATGACGGCGTTCCCGATCCTTTACCTCGCGTTCATGCTCACGTTTCCGCCCGCGGTGATGAATACGCTCAGCTTCGCGCTCAAGACGTTCGCCACGGCCGGCGCTGCCGGCGCGGCGAAGCTGCTGGGGGTCGCCATGCGCGTCGACGGCATGCAGATCTACTTCCACACGGGTGAACTCCGCGTCGAGAATCCCTGCAGCGGCCTGCGCTCGCTCATCGCCCTCTTCGCGACCGGGACGCTGTTCGCCTACTTTCAGCGCGGTGGCCTCTGGCGTCGCGCGGTCGTGATGCTGGCGGCCATCCCGATCGCGCTGGCCGGGAACATGGTGCGGCTGCTGCTGCTCTTCATCGCGGCCGACCGCATGGGCGTGATCTGGGCGACCGGGCGTTTTCACGACGTCACCGGCTATGTGCTGTACGCGGTCGCGCTCGGCCTGCTGTGGCTCCTGCGCGGCGTGCTGACCCCGCGCGCTGCATCCGGCCCGGCACGATGAGGCGCCTGCTGCTCGCGGTGGCGCTGCTCACCGCAACGGTCGGCTACCAGGTGATGTCCCCGCCGGTCAATCTCGCGGTCGCCCGCGGCGTGCTCAAGCGTGTGCCGGAGGCGTTCGGTCCGTGGCGTGGCACCGAGCTGGATTTCGACGAGGGGGTCAAGGAGGAGTTGAAGGCCGACGACATGCTCATCCGTCGCTACGATGACGGTGCGCGCTCGATCTGGCTGTGCCTGGTGTTTCACCAGAACAAGCGGTACGGCGCGCACGATCCGCACTTGTGCTACGAGTCGCAGGGCTTCGTCCTGGACCGCGAGGGGCACGCCCACGTGGACGACGGCACGCCGGGGGGGATCGACGTCAACACCTTCGTGGCGGAGCGCAGGAACAAGCGCCGCGTCATCTGGTACTGGTGGACGACGCAGGGTCTCGCCACTTCGGACGTGCGCGCTTTCCGTCAGCACATGGCGCTGCTCGGCGCGCTGGACAACCGCTCGTGGGGTTCGTTCGTGCGCGTCGAGTCCGTGGCGCGCGACGGCGACATGGCCGCGGCGACCGCGCGCGTGCGCGAGTTCGCCGTGCTCGTCGCGCACGAGCTGCCCGCCGTCTTCGCGACGGTCGCGGACAGCGCCGCGGGCCGACCGTGAGCCTGCTGGAGCAGGTGGCGCTGGCCGGCCTGTCGTTCGGGCACGCGCTGCGCGCATCGCGGCGGCTGGCGATGTGGCTGCCGTGGCTGCTCGTCCCGGGCACGAGCCTGCTCGCGCTGGCCGCACTCGCGTGGTGCGCGCATCCGCTGCTGTCGTCGTTCATGGCTCCGCTGCTGCGCGCGTCCGCGGGCGAGGAGGCGCTGCGCTATCCCGGCCTCTACCGTCTCCTGCCGCAGATCGTCGCGGGCGTCCGGTTCGTGCTGGACGCGCTGGTCGTGCCGGTGGCATTCGGCGGCTCGGCGCTCGCCTTCGCTGCGTTCTATCGCGGCCAGGAACCGGACACCGGCGCGCTGTTGCGCGAGACGCTTCGCCGCGCTCCGGTCTTCGTGCTTGCCGCGCTGCCGGTCTGGCTCGCGGAGGCCGGCTTGCGCGCGGGCGTCGCGGCGCTGCCCGGCATGCGGCTCGCCGGCCTGGCCCGGGTGCTTGCGCCGCATGTCGCCGACGCGGCGCTCGTGCTGGTGCGCGCGACGTTCCTCTATGCGGTCGTGCACGCGGCGCTGGTCCGCCGGGGTCCCGCCGCCGCCGTGGCGTCGGTGCCGGGCTCGCTCCGCGACGGATTCGTGCCGGCCCTGTTGATCATGGCTGTCCTCGGCGTGCCGCTGGCGGCCCTCGACGCCGTCGCCACGGGGCCGTTCGCGGCGTTCGCGGGCCGCGTTCCGGAGTCCGCGCTGCTGCTCGCGGGGCTTCGCGCTGCGCTCGCGGCGCTGGCGGGCGTGCTCGCGAGCGGAACCGCGACGCTCGTCTGGCTCGGGGCGCTCGCACCGCGGGAAGCCGCATGAGGGCCCGCGTCCCGCGCCACGCGACGCTGCCGTTCGTCGGCGTGCTCCTGCTCGCGCTGGCCGGCGGCTGCGGCGACCCGGCCCTGTGGGCGCGCTGGCAGGCGCAACGATCGCTCTTCCGCACCCGCTCGCTCGAGCACCGCATGCTCGCGCGCGGCGCGCCGGAGACCGACTTCGACCGCATTGAGGGCCGGTACCGCGCGCTGCTCGAGGAGTTCCCGCCCGAGCGCTGGGCACTGGCGATCCCCGACACGGGCGTCGCCTCGGAGGTGGCCCTGGCGTCGGGACGTGCGGGCCTGGCGCTTGCCGGGAGCGAGGCGCGCCGGGGCCGGCTTTCGGCCGCGGCGGAGGACCTGGGGCGCCTGGAGCCACGCGTGGCGCGGCTGCCGGAGATCCTCGTCGCGGCGCGCACGGCGCGCCATGACGCGCTCGCGCAGCTGGGCCGATTCGATGAGGCGCTGGCGGAACGCGTGGCGGTTGCGGCGATGGATCCGCTCGCCGACCCGGCGCGCGTCGAACCACCGCCGGAAGTGCTCGAAGCGCCTCTGCAACTGGCGGCCGAACTGCGTGCGCGTGGCCGCGACGTCGACGCCCGGGGTGCGCTTCGAGATGCGGACGCGCGCTTCACCAGCGCTTTCGAGCACGCGCAGCCCGGGGCGCGGCAGGCGATGGCGCTGGGGTTGAGCGCCGTGCGTGCGGCCCGCGGTGACGCGACCGGGGCGCTCGCGCCGCTGCGCAGGCAGTTGCTCGTTTCCGGCAGCGGCCTCGTGGCCGAGTGGGCCGAGGTCATGGGCGCCTGCGCGCTGGAGGCCGGCTCGCCGGACTCTGCGCTGGTGTACGCGCACTGGGCCATGCGCACGGACGACACGCGCCGCGTCGCCGGTCAGGCGCTGCTGGTCGCCGCGCGGGCGTGGGAGAGGCTCGGACGCCGCGATTCCGCGCTCGCCACCTACGACCTCGCTCTGGCTCGCTGGCGCGAGCCAGGCGCCATCGGCCCGACCCTGCTGCTGCGGCGGGCGGAGCTGCTGGAATCGCTGGGTCAATGGGAGCTCTCGCAGTCGCAGTACATTGCGCTCGCCGCGAAGTATCCCTCACACGCCTTCGCCCTGATGAGCGGGCAGCGCATTGTCACCCACCATCTCGAGCACGGCGAACCCGAGTTGGCTCGCCTGGCCGGGGCGGCATTCCTCGCCAGCCTGGAGCGCCTGCTGGCCACCAATCGGGATCCGGACGTGCAGCGCCAGGCGCGGGCGGCCCGGGCCGGCCTGCTGGTGGACCTCGGGCGGCTGCCCGAGGCCGAGGACGCCCTGCTCGACCAGTGGCGGCGGTATCCCGCGGATTCGGCCGCCCGGCAGGCCGGAATCCGTGCCGCGACCCTGGCCCGGCATCGCCCCGGTGGGGGCGCACGAGCCGACTCCATTCTCGCCGCCTTGCGTCGGAGCGCGTTCGGCGCGACGGTGCTCACGGAAGTGGGCGCCGGCGCCGCGGGTTCGCGCTGACGCCGGGACGCGGCGAGGAGGTCGTCAACGTGATGCGGTGGGGCATTTCGAGCGCGGCGATCGAGGCCGCGGCGGTTACCGCGAGTGCATTGTTGCTCGCGATGATCGGCCTGCTCGCGCTGCTGCGCCGCGGCCACTGGCTCACGACGCTGCTGTTCTCGTCCGCCTTCCTCTCGCTGGCGGCCTTCGAGCTGGGCACGCTGGGCATGGTCGACGCCGCCAGCGAGTCGGGGGTGCGGCTGTGGGCCAGCTACCTCGCCCGCAACTCCGCCCTCGTCTCGTGGCTGTGGCTCACGCTCAGCGTCGTGCTCGGCCGCGCCGATCCCCGCCAGCACCTTCGCGACGCCGGCGCCTACCTCACGCTCTCCCTGCTGGGCTGCGTGGTGCTCGCCTCGACTGCGGGCACGACGTTCGCGATACGAGCGGTGGTCGGCAGGGGGCCCGAGGCGTTCGTCGTGTTTGGTGCGCTCGGCAAGATCTACCTGATGTACCTCGTGGTTGCGATGGTCGTCGTGCTCATGAACATGGAGAGCATGCAGCGCACCGCGCCCGCGGAGGCGCGGAAGCGTCTGCGGCCGCTGTTCGTCGCGATCCTCGTCGCGATCCTGGCCCAGCTGCTGGTCGTCTCGGGGGGGCTGCTCTACGGCGGCCTGCGCGTGCGGTGGCTGGTGAGCAGCGCGCCAGTCATCTTCTGCGCGGGCACGGCCGCGGCGCTGGCGCTGGCGCGCCGGCGGCTTTCCGACCTCAGCGTGCCCGTGGCGCGGCCGGTCATCTACTACTCCTCGGTTTCGCTGACCCTCGCGGGGACGTTCCTGCTGAGCATGGCCGTGCTGAGCCGGCTCCTCCCGGCGCTGTCCTCGCAGTGGAAGCTCGGCGTCACGCTGGCGTTCCTGGCGTTCGTGGGCGGCGGCGGGATGCTGCTCATGCTCAGCCCGCGAACGAGCCGGTCCATCAAACGTTTCGTGGACCGGAACTTCTACGCCAACCGCTACGACTACCGGCGCGAGTGGGAGCGCGTCACCTCGTCGCTCACGCCGACCGCGCGGCCGGACGACGTCGCGCGCCAGATCGAGCGGCTCGTCTGCGAGGTGTTCGACGCGACCGGTGTGGCCATCCACCTGCGCGAACCGGGCGCCGCCGAGTTTGTGAAGCTGCTCGGTCCGCAGGGCATCGAGGACCGCATCCGGTCGGACAGTCAGCTCGTGACGTTCCTTGCGCGCCGGCCGCTGCCGGTGGTCTGCCACGAGCTCGAGCACGACCTCGACCTCATCCCGTTGCTCGTCGAGTGCCGCCCGACAGTGGAAGCCGGGCATGTCGAGGTCTGCGCTCCGCTCGCGGTCGGCGACGAGATCATCGGATTGCTGTGGGTCGCGGGCAAGCGCGGCGGCGATGCGTGGACGCTCGAGGACGTGGAGTTCCTCGCTTCGATGTCGCGCCAGCTCGCCGCGGCGCTGTGGTTCTCGCGCCAGAGCGAGATCGCCGTCGAGACGCGCCAGCTCGAATCGCTGCACCGGCTCTCGAGCTTCGTGCTGCACGACATCAAGAATCAGGTCTCGGGGCTCTCGCTTGTCGTCGAGAACGCGAAGCGGCACCTGGGCAACCCGGAGTTCCAGCGCGATGCCATGGCGGTGGTCGAGCGCACCGTGCTCTCGCTGCGCGAGCTGATGAACCAGGTCTCCGGCGTCGGTCGCACGCTGCAGCCCCATGCTGCGCCGTGCAGCGTGCGCGCGCTGGTCGACGAATCGCTCCTTGCGAGCGGCATGAGCGCTGGCGGTGACGGCACGCCGCGCGTGATCGTGCGCGTGGGCGACGTGGACGACGCGGTCGTGGACGTGCAGCTGATGCAGCGCGTGGTGGTCAACCTCCTCACCAACGCCCGCGAGGCCGTCGGCGGCGATGGCCGCATCACGCTCGACGTGGAGGTGACCCGGGCGGAGCCCGGGGCGCTGCTCGAGATCTCCGTGAGCGACAACGGTCGCGGAATTTCGGAGGAATACGTGCGCACGCGGCTCTTCCGGCCGTTCGCGACGACCAAGACCAACGGACTCGGCATCGGGCTGGCGCAGTGCCGCGCGATCGTGGAGGCGCACGGCGGGCGGATCGACGTGCGCAGTCGCCCGGGCGAGGGAGCGACCTTCGTGGTCAGGGTGCCTGCGGGCCCCGGAATCGCGCCGGCGACGGGTGGGGAGCAGGCATGAACCTGGACGCCATCCTGATCGTGGACGACGAGGACTCCATCCGCAACCAGCTGCGCTGGGGCCTCGCGGAGGAGTACGAGATCCACACCGCGGGCACCGCCGAGGAGGCGCGGCGGGTGCTGCGCGAGGCGAAGCCGGCGGTCGTCACGCTGGACGTGACGCTCGGCCCGGCGGGCGGGCGTCCCGAGGGGCTCGAACTGCTCGACGAGATCGTCGAGAACTACCCGCTCACCAAGGTCATCATGGTCACCGGCAACGACAGCCGCGAGAACGCCCTCACGGCGATCCGGCGCGGCGCGGTGGACTGGTACGCCAAGCCGATCCAGCTCGAGGAGCTGCGCGTCATCCTGCGGCGGGCGTTGCACATCCGCGAGATCGAGCTGGCCCAGTGCGAGGGCGGTTCGCCCGCGCGCAAGCGCTACCACCGGATCGTGGGCGAATCCGAGCCCATGCGCCGCGTGTTCGGCCTCGTCCAGCGTGTGGCGCCCACCGACGCGACCGTGCTGGTGGTGGGGGAAAACGGCACGGGCAAGGAACTGGTGGCGCACGCGATCCATCTGGCGAGCGGCCGCCACGAGGAGCCGTTCGTACCGATCAACTGCGGCGCCATTCCCGAGCAGCTGCTGGAGAGTGAGCTCTTCGGGCACGAGCGGGGCGCGTTCACGGACGCCTACCGCACGCGCGAAGGCAAGTTCGAGCTGGCCGACAAGGGAACGCTGTTTCTCGACGAGATCGGCGACCTGCCGACGCATCTCCAGGTCAAGCTGCTGCGTTTCCTCCAGGAGAGGGTCGTGGAGCGCGTCGGCGGCCGCGAGTCGCTGCCCGTGGACGCCCGGGTGGTGGCCGCAACCAACCGCGACCTGCGCGCGATGCGCGCCGACGGGCGCTTTCGCGAGGACCTCTTCTACCGATTGAGCGTGGTCACGATCCTCGTGCCGCCGCTGCGCGAGCGCGGGGACGACTTGCGGCTGCTGGCCGAGTACTTCCTGGAGTTCTATGGCCGCCAGCACAAGCGCCGGCTCAAGGGGTTCACGCAGGCGGGCCTGCGCGCTCTGCAGGCGCACCCGTGGCCTGGAAACGTGCGTGAGCTCGAGAACCGCATCCAAAGGGCGGTGATCCTGGCGCAGGATTCCCATGTACGCCCCGAGGATCTCGAACTCGAGGCCTCGGGCGGAGCCCGGGAACAGCTGCCGACGCTGCAGGCGGCGCGTGAGGAGGCGGAGCGGCGAGTGGTGATCGAGGCGCTCACGCGCAACGCGGGAAACGTCACGCGAGCCGCGAAGGACGCGGACGTGAGCCGGCCCACGCTGCACGATCTCATGCGCAAGCACGGGCTCGACGCCGCACGATTCCGCCGGCCGGGACCGCCGGGAGACGAGGATGCCGACGAGGGCGGCGAAGGCGCTTCTTGACGGTCGCAGAGACCGCCGATAGCGTGCGTCTCGAGGCGCCGCTGGGCGAGAACGCCGAAACCCCGCCCGGATCGGTCCGGACGGGGCTTCGAATGTAAAGGGGGGCGTCGCTCTCTGAGTCGCGGGCCGCACGCGAGGTTCATCGAACTGGCCCCCCACTCTTCGTCCGTTCAATGCTGTAGACGCTCGGGCCGCGCGGAAGGTTCCGATTTATTTTCATCGTCTCGCGATTCCGGCCGATGCACCGATTCTACCGCGGTGCTACCGGCAAAGGTTCTGGAATCGTCACTACTTCGCCCGGAAATGGACAGATCTGTGCCAGCTGGGACGGATCGTTGGAGAGCGTCGTGAATCCCGGTTTCTTCCTCGCGATCGCCGGAAACATTGGTGTCGGCAAGACGGAGCTCACCACCCGGCTCGGCGCGGAACTGGGCTGGATGGCCTACTACGAGCCCGTCATCCAGAACCCCTACCTGGACGACTTCTACGCCGACATGTCGCGCTGGAGCTTCCACCTGCAGATCTACTTCCTGA
>CAIXRL010000088.1 GCA_903921835.1 Candidatus Eiseniibacteriota bacterium
CCTGGAGCCTGCCCTGCTCCTCGATGAGCTTGTTCATCTCGTCGTCGTCCATCGGCTCGGCGAAGCGCGCCGCAATCTCGTCCCAGCGCTTCTTGGTCTTCATCTTTTCCCCGGCGCCCTCGGCGACGTTCTCGAACACGTTCTTGGTGGGATCCAGCTGCGGCTCCTGCTCGAGGTAGCCGACCGTGTAGCCCTTGCCGAGGAACGCCTCGCCGATGTAGTCCGGATCCACGCCCGCCATGATCTTCAGCAGCGAACTCTTGCCCGCGCCGTTGGCGCCGAGCACGCCGATCTTGGCGCCGTGGAAAAACGACAGCCAGATGCCCTTCAGGATCTCGCGCTTGGGATGCACCACCTTGCGGAGGTCCTTCATGGTGTAGATGAAGTCGGGGCTCATGGTCTTCCTTGCGGGAGGGCGCCGCGGATCCGCGCCATGCAGGGGCGGCTCGACGACGGCGGCAGTGGGTCGGGACGGTCGTGAACGCGGCAGGATGCCTCAATGGCGGGCTGCGCTCAAGGCGGGCTTGCGGACGGTGCGGATGGCGGAGCGGCCAGGGAGGCAATGCCCGGTGCGGGCACCGAATAGTCCGCCAAAACTGCCCCTTGACGGGTTTCGGGAAGCACTCTCGCGCGAATCGGGAGTCTCGCGCGAGCGTCGCGCCACGGCGCGGAGGTCCCGCGTGCGCGGCGCGGATTCACTCCGGGGCGCGTTGACGCGGTGCCCCTCGTTGCGCTGTGTGCTGGCATCCACGGGCGCCGCAAACACGCGTGGTATGAAGTGAGTGTTCCCCCCGCTACGATTCGCCCCCGCGGTGGTTCCAGCGATGAAGTTCCAGCAGGTGGATCGTCTCGCCGATCACGTCGTGCTTCCCGGCCTGGCGTCGGTCGTGGCACAGGGATGCGCGAACACCGCGGAGACGCTGGCCTACATCGCCGTCGCGGACGAGCGGAAGCTCTACCTGCCGGCGGCCTATCCCTTCATGGACCAGTACTGCCTGGGCGAGCTGCACATGTCCGAGGACGCGGCCGCCAAGCGCATCCAGGCGGCCCGCGCGGCGCGGAAGTTCCCCGCGATCTTCGACGCGGTGGAGCAGGGGCGGCTGCACGTGAGCGGGGTCGGCCTGCTGGCGCCGCACCTTGCTCGGGAGAATGTGACAGAGCTGATTGCTGCGGCAGCGCACAAGACAAGTGCCGACATCAGGCTTCTGCTCGCCGAGCGCTTCCCGCAGTCCGATGCCCCGACGCTCGTCATGGCCATCGAGCCGGCTGGCGCCAGCGGTCCGGAAGGTCGAGAACATGTTTGTGAAAGTGGAGAACAACATGCGCTGGCGCATGTTGATGGTCGCGATGAACGACTGGCCGCCCGGCCACTTGCTCCCGTCGCTTCGCATGGCAGGGTCACGCCGCTCGCCCCGCAGCGCTTCAAGGTGGAGTTCACGCTCGACGGGGACGCGCACCGCGACCTCGTGGAAGCGCAGGCGCTGCTCGGGCGCGCGGTTTCCACGGGCGACGTGGCCGAGGTGTTCAAGCGCGCCCTGCGCGAGTACGTCCGGCACCTGCAGCGGCGGAAGTGCTCTGCCACGGACCGTCCGCGTCCATGCTCGCAGTGCCGCTCCTCGGATCCCCGGCACGTCCCCGCCGCGGTCGCGCGCGCCGTGTGGGAGCGCGATGGCAACCAGTGCACGTTCGTGAGCGACAAGGGCCACCGCTGCGAGGAGCGCTCAGGGCTCGAACTGGATCACGTGATTCCGGTCGCCCGCGGCGGCGAGTCGACGGAGCTGAACCTTCAATTGCGGTGCGCACAATCAGCACGCGGCTGGTCTCGCGTTCGGGAAGGGCTTCATGGACGAGAAGCGCAGCGAGGCCCAGCGCCAGGCCGCCGAAGCGAAAGCGCAAAAGGCCGCAGCCGACGCCGCCAGGGCCCGCGAACAGGCGGCGGCAGCGGAAGAGCTCGCCGCGGCGAGCGACGTGATCCCCGGCCTGAAGATCCTCGGCTATCGCGGTGACGACCTGCGCTACGCCGCACAAACTGTGCGCGGCCATTCCCGACGCGACGACCGCTGTGCGCATGCACCACGTGATCAAGGGTCTCGGTCGGGCCAGCATGAGCCGGCTCACGCACGTCGCGCGAAGTCCGCTGTGACGCGGCGGGCGGGCGAACGCCGCCGGGAGGGGCATTGCTGGCACCAGGCCAGGAGGCCCGAGAGGGCAGAGCATCGCCTCAGTCTCCGCGATCAGCCCGCCGCCTTCCTTCCGCTCTCGCGCCACAGCCGCGCGAACACCGCGAACGCGCGCAGGCGGTCTTTGCGGAACGGCGCGCTGGCCAGTTCGATCGCGATCCACGCTCCGTAGACCCAGCAGATCCCGCTGCGCCAGCCGGGGTTCGCGAACTGCGCGAACCACAGCGCCAGCAACCCCAGCGCCTCGTACGCCGCGAAGTTGAAGTTGGAGAGGATCACGACGCCAAGGGCGCCCTGCAGCAGCGTCAGGACCAGCTCGACCCGGTGCTCCGCGAGCGGTACCGGGGTGGCGTGGCCCATCGCGAGCGAGTAGACGATCGGGATCATCGCGGCGAGCACGGTCCACTGGTTGATGTTGCTCGAGGCCATGTTCATGAGCGCCATGCCGGCCTTGCCGCGGCCGCGCGCCCAGTACGTCGTGGTGAGGAATTCGGGCAGCTCGGAGAGGAACGGCGCCACCCACTGCACGAACACGAACTGCGACACACCCAGAACGGTGGCGATCCCGATCATGCTGGCGAGGAACGGCGTCGCCGCGAACCACAGCAGCACCGCTCCGCCCACGAACATCACCAGCATGGTGAGCACGCGCCACGGCGTGGGCAGAGCGAGGATCCTGCGCGGCACGAACTCGGCGTCCGCCATCTCCTCGTGCTCCTTCGGCGGGATGCGCCGCAGGAGCGCCAGGTAGCCGACGTAGATGACGAGCAGTACGCCGGCGTCCACCAGCGAGAGCGAGTTCTTCGCGATGATGAAGACGAAGTACGCCAGCGCGGGCATGAGCCCGATCACCTCGACGGCGTGCTCCTCGTCCAGCTCGATGCGCGTCCAGAAGCCCGCCTCGCCGCGCGCGCGACGGGCGAGGGCGAACACGATCCAGATGACGGGCCAGCCCAGGCCGGTGAGGAGCCGCAGGGCGCCGGTGAAGTTGGCGGTCATCAGCGGCACGTTGCGCTGCCAGGCGATCGCGGCCTCGACCGCGAACTCGGGCAGCACCTGCACCCACGCGAGCACCGCCAGGGCGAGGCCCTGCGAGACGTAGAACTGCGCGGCCTCGGCGGCCCACGCGACCACGAAGGCGCTCGAGAGGATCGCGGGGAAGGTCCACAGCGCCGAAGCCGCGGCGCGGCGCGCGTCCTCGGGAGGCAGGCCAGGTCCTGGAATCACGCGCGCTCCGCGCTGCGGGGAGCCGTTGCGGCGGCGACGCGGGAGCGGCTGGGATTCACGGCGCGATCTCCGGGCCTGGCGGTTGCGGGTGGGCCGAGCCGCGCGATAGTGTGCGACCCTCATGACAGCGTCAAGGCTCACGCTCGTGTGCTCCACGGGCGGGTGTGGCGTCTTCGCGGGCTCGATGTCGCCAGCCCGGGCTGTCCATGAATCGACGCCAGCGCCCCACGGGCCGGCGCCGGAATCGCCCGCCGCGGCCGCGCATCTCGCACTCTCGGCTGGCGGTTCATGAATCGTCCGGGCTAGGATGCTGCCACCCATGCCCCTCTTCTCCAGTGCCACCCGCTGTTTCGCCCGCGGCCGGCCCGCGGCCGGGACGTCCCGCCGGTGACGACCCGCGCGCTCGTGCTTCGCGCCCGGGTGGTCGGGCGTCCCGAGGCCCCGTTCGATCGCCTGTGGGATCCCGTCACGGCCGATCTGCTCGCCGGCGGGCCCGTGGCTTCCGAACGCTTCGCCGCGCTGTGGACCGACACGGCGGCGCTGAAGAGCCTGGCCGACGCCAGGCGCGCCCCGCTCGATCCTGCGCTCGCTCGCGAAATGGCGGAGCAGCATCGCCGGCTGGGCGCCTCGCCGGCCTCGCTCGCCAACCTCGACCGGCTCGCGCGCGGTGAGGCGGTGGCGGCGGTCGCGGGCCAACAGCCCGCGCCGCTGGGCGGTCCGCTGTACTCGCTGCACAAGATCGCGTCCGCGATCGGCATCGCCGAGGTGGTGGGCGAACGCGCGGGCGCACCGTGCGTGCCGCTCTTCTGGATGCACGGCGAGGACTCCGACTTCGCGGAGATCCGCGGCGCCACGGTCGCCGACGGTTCGCTCGTGCTGCACGACCTCACGCTGCCCGACGATGCGCACGTCGACGGCGCCCTCGTGGGTGGCATCGCGCTGGCGCCGGTGCGCGCACTTTGCGACGAGGCGCTGGCGCACTGGCAGGGGCTTGCGGGACACGCCGACGTCGCGTCGCTGCTGGAGCGCGCGCTCGCGCACGCACGCGACCTGGGCGAGGTGACGGTCGCGCTGCTGCTGGCGCTCTATGCCGACCGCGGCCTCGTCGTCGTGGACCCGAGACTCCCGGCGTTCCGCGCCGCGGCGCGCGGCGTGATCGGGCGCTACCTGGGCAACGCGGATGCGCTGCAGGCGGCGGCGCACGCGGCGGGCGCACGGCTGACCGTGCTCGCCGGCCGCCAGCCGCTGAGCGACGCGTCGCTCGAGTCGTTCGTGTTCGAGATCGAGAACGGCCGGCGCCACAAGATCTCCGCCGCCGACGCGCGCGCGCGCGGCGAGGCGGTGACGCTCAGCCCGAGCGTGGCGCTGCGGCCCGTGGTGCAGGACGGCGTGTTCCCGACCGTCGCGATGGCCGTGGGACCCGGCGAGATCGCGTACCTCGCCCAGTTGCGCGAGGTGTTCGAGGGGCTCGGCGTGCGGCCCGCCCTGCTGGTGCCGCGCTTCGGCGCGACCTGGCTGCCGCCCGAGGCGGTGGAGCTGATCCACGCCGCCGGCGCGGATGCGTGGCAGGTCGTCGCCGCCACCGACGCGGTGCTCGCGAAACACGCCGAGGCGCGCATTCCGCCCGCGCTCGAGGGCGAGCTGACCCGCGCGCGGCAGGCGGCGCTCGACGGTCTCGCGCGCTTCGGCGAGGCCTCGCGCGTGCTGGATGCGAGCCTGCCGCAGATGGTGGACTCGGCGCGCGGCAAGGTGGACTTCCAGTTCGCGCGCCTGCACGAGGGCCTCATGGGCAAGGCCCGCGCGCGGCTCGACCGCGAGCATCCCGCGTGGCGCCGCCTGCGCTACCTGCTGCTGCCGGGCGACAGGCTGCAGGAACGCCGCGTGGCCTCGCTCGAGCCGGTCGCGCGCCGCGGCGCGGGCGTGGCGGGCGAGCTGTGCGACCTGGCCGCGGAGCACGCCCGCCGCTCGGCGCGCGGCGTGCACGAGCACGCGGTGCTGGAGTTCTGACGCCATGAGCGACGCCCTGTTCTTCGGTGCGCATCCCGACGACGTCGAGCTGGCAAGCGGCGGTCTGGTGGCGCTTCTCGCCTCGCACGGCCACGCCGTCGCGATCGCCGACCTGACGCGCGGCGAGATGGGCACGCGCGGCGACGTGGAGACGCGCTCTCGGGAGGCGGCCGCGGCGGCAGGCGCGCTGGGCGCCGCGACGCGCGAGAACCTCGGTCTGCCCGACGGCGGCCTCAATCGCCACGACCGCGCGCAGCTCGTGGCGGTGGTGGAGTGCCTGCGCCGGCATCGCCCGGCGCTGGTCGTGGCGCCCGATCGCGACGACGCGCACCCGGATCACATCGAGGCGTCGCAGCTGGTGACGCGCGCGTGCTACCTGGCGGGCCTCGCGCGCTACCCGGCGGCGGGGGAGCGGTTCCGTCCCGCGAGGCTGCTGTACGCGATCTACCGCGGCGACGAGCGCGCCCACCTGGTCGTGGACGTGACGCCGGTGTGGGAGCGCCGCGTGGCGGCGATCGCGGCGCACGTGAGCCAGCTCGATCCGGCCGCGGGGCCGGCGACCTACCTGTCCGCGCCGGGATTCCTCGCCGAGGTCGAATCGCGCGCCCGCGTGCTCGGGGCGCTGGCGGGCGGGACGTTCGGCGAAGGTTATCGCAGTCGTGGTCCGCTCGCGCTCGCCGATGCGCGCGCGTTGCTCGGTGCCGGGAGGTTCGCATGAGCGAGTCGAAGACGCGTCGCGGTCCCAGGGGCGGCGCGGCGAAGCGGGACAGCGGCGCGCGCGGCGCCGCGAAGGGCGAGCCGGCGGCGCGGACCGTGAAGCGCAAACGGCGGCTGCGCATCGGCATCAGCTGCTACGCGCATTTCGGCGGCAGCGGCGTCGTGGCGAGCGAACTGGCGCTCGAGCTCGCGCACCGCGGGCACGAGGTGCACCTGATCGCGTCGCGGCTGCCGTTCCGCCTGCGCAGCTTCGAGTCGAACATCTTTTTCCACGAGTCCTCGCCGGCCTTCTACCCGGTGTTCGAGGACGCGCCGTCCAACCTGGCGCTGGCGGCGAAGATGGTCGAGGTGGTCGAGAACTACTCGCTCGACATCCTGCATGTGCACTACGCGATGCCGTTCGCGACCAGCGCCTACCTGGCGCGCCAGATCATGCTGCCGCGCCAGCTCGGCGTGGTGACGACGCTGCACGGGACCGACATCACGGTCGTGGGGGCGGAGCCGTCGTTCTTCCGCGTCACCCAGTACAGCATCCAGTCCAGCGACCGCATCACCGCGGTAAGCCGCTTCCTCAAGGAGCGGGCCGAGTCCACCTTCGGCATCACCCGGCCCATCGAGGTGATCTATAACTGGGTGGACCCGAACGTGTTCTCGCCCCGGCGGGTCGGCCGGCTGCGCCTGGCGGGGCCCGACACGAAGGTGATCATGCACGCGTCCAACTTCCGTGCGGTCAAGAACATACCGGTTATTATTCAGGTTTTTGCCGAAGTGCGCCGGAAGATGCAGGCCAAGCTGGTCATGGTGGGCGACGGCCCCGAAAAGGCCGGCGCCGAGCAGCTGGCACGCGAACTGGGCATCCACAGGGACGTGCTTTTCCTGGGAAACCAGGACTGCATGGAGGAGTTGCTGCCCCTTGCCGATGTCTTCTTATTGCCGAGTTCGTCGGAGAGTTTCGGGCTCGTGGCTCTTGAAGCGATGAGCGCCGAAGTGCCCGTTGTCGCTTCGAATGCGGGCGGCCTGCCCGAGGTCGTGGAGCATGGGTTCACCGGGTTCCTGCACGACCCCGGCCACATCGCCGGCTTCGTCAACTCGACGCTGAAGCTGCTCACCAACGAGCCGCTGCGGCGCACGATGGGCCGGCGCGGTCGCCGCGTGGCGCGCGAGCGCTTCACGGCGGACGAGATGGTCGGTCACTACATGCGTGTGTACGAGTCGTTGCGGTAGATGGCTTTCGGTGATTCTGCATCCGCGGTGGCCGCTGCCGGCCCGTTCGGCCCGGCATTCCGCCTCGTTCCCACTGCCTCCGGTCGCGACTTCGCCGTCACGGCTGCGTCGCTCCCCGGACGCACCGAGGTCGGCCGCCGCGGATGCCGGATCACGGAGTGCTTCCTGCCCCGGACGCCACGACCGCGTGTCGTCCCCGAGGCTCACGAAAGGTCCTGATGCTCGGGAAGCGCAGACGCCTGGCCGTGCTGGCCGAAGGTAGTTTCAGCGCCGCGGATGCCAAGAGCGCCGTGGGGGTGTTGCGGTACCGTCCGGAGGAGGTCGTCGCGGTCATCGATTCGACGCGCGCCGGCCGCACGGCGCAGTCGTGCGTCGGTGTCGGCGGCGACATCCCGGTGGTCGCGAACCTCGAGGGCGCCGCCGCGTTCGAGCCCGACGGCCTGCTCATCGGCATCGCGCCGCAGGGCGGAGCGCTGCCGGCGTCATGGCGGAACGTCATCGCCGAGGCGCTGCTGCGCGGCTGGGACATCCTCGCCGGCCTGCACGTGTTCATCGCCGACGATCCCGAACTCTCCGCGCTCGCCGAGGCAAAGGGCTGCCGGATCCTCGACGTGCGCCGCCCGCCGGCGCGGCGGCCCATCGCCGCCCGGCGCGCTGCCGGCGCGGACGCGCTGGTCGTGCTCACCGTGGGCAGCGATTGCAACGTGGGCAAGATGACCACGGCGCTCGAGGTGCGCGCGGAGCTGGAGAAGCGCGGGCTGCGCGCGGCGTTCGTCGCCACGGGGCAGACCGGCATCTACATCGCGGACGCCGGCGTCTCCGTGGACGCGGTGCCGTCGGACTTCGTTGCGGGCGTGGTCGAGGACCTGGTGCTCGAGGCGGCGCGCGACGCCGACATCGTGCTCGTCGAGGGCCAGGGCTCGCTGCATCATCCGGCGTACTCGGGCGTGGCGCTCGCGCTCATGCACGGCGCCTGTCCCGACACGCTCATCCTTTGCCACGAGCAGGGACGCACGCACCTGCGCGTGAACGATTCGGGCCTTGCGCCGCGCATCCGCTCGCTGTCCGATCTCGTGCTCGACAGCGAGCGCGCGGCGGGCTGGATGAGCCCGGCGCGCGTGCTGGCGCTTTCGCTCAACACGCGGCAGCTGGAGGAGGGCGAGGCGAAGCGCGCACTGGAGCACGCGACCCAGCGCACCGGCCTGCCGGCCTCCGACCCGGTGCGCTTCAGCGCCGAGCCCATCGCCACGGCGCTCGTGCGGCGGCTCGAGGAGAG
>CAIXRL010000089.1 GCA_903921835.1 Candidatus Eiseniibacteriota bacterium
CCAGCTCGCGCATGCGCTCGCGCACCCCGGCCAGCGCTGTGGCGTCGTGCGCGTCCGCGAACACCCTGGCCATGCCCGCGAGCGTCTGCGGATCGCTGGCCTGCGCGACCACCGGGCGCCACAGCGTCGCGGCGCGCTGCGGGTCGCCCGAACGCAGGGCGACCAGGCCGAGGCCGAGCTGCGGACGCGGATCGCTGGGATCCCGGCGCTGTGCTTCGTAGTAGAGCATCTCAGCCTCCGACAGGTTGCCGGTGTGCGTGTCGTTGTCCGCGAGCAGCAACCCCAGCTCGGGGTCACCGCCCGAGAGCGGAAACGCCTTCTCGAGCAGCGGCTGCGCCTCGTCCCAGCGGCCCTCGCGCTGCGCCTCGCTCGCGACGATACCGCGCGCGCGCCAGTCGCGCGTGCTGACCTGCATCATGGCGCGGGCGTTGTGCACCGACAGCGCCCACGGGTCGCCGAGCCAGGCCGGATCGCGGCCGAAGCCGGGCCCGATCTCGTAGAGCACGGCCGGGTGCCCGTGGCTCACCGCGCGCACCGTGAGCCCCGGCACCGCGCTGGTGGTGTCGAGCAGCCACGCGAACTGCGGCCGCATCTCCGCCTCGGGCCACGAGAAGTAGATCCAGCGCACGCCGTCCCGGCGCGCGGCGGCGGCCAGCTGCGACAGCGAGTCGGAGAACGGGAACGCCGTCGCGGTCAGGTGGGCGACCCACGCGAAGTGCGGCTTGCGCGCGTACACGCGTTCGCCGGCGACCAGGCGCGGCGCGGCCTGGTGCGCGACCTCGATGACCTCGAGCGGCAGCTGCGAGAGCGCGCGGCGCTGCACGGCGACGCTGGCCTGGAGCGCCGGGGCCAGCACCAGCAGGGCGAGCGCCGGCTTGAGCCAGAACCGGCGCGCACCGGCCCTGAACACCAGCGCGAGCCGCGGCGACGTGAGCGCGAGCGCGGCGAGCGCGGCCCACGCCGGGAGCACGGCGAGCGAGTAGCGCTCGGAGTGGAACGCCGGCACCAGCGTGAGGAACAGCAGGCCCGCGACCAGCCAGGCGCCGGCCAGCCGCGCGAGCGAACCGCCGGCGCGGCCGAGCCACAGCCCGGCGAGCGCGGCGAACGCGAGTGGCAGGCCCGTCAGGCGCGTGGCGTCGAGCCGCAGGTGATCGAAGACGTTGAAGCCCACGCGGGCGAGCACGGCGCCGGGATCGCGCGCGAGCACGGACCACGGCGTCGGGAACTGGGGCTGCAGCCGCTGCTGGTATTCGTCCCAGGTGATGCCGCGCGCGTGCGCGAACACCTCGTACGCGATGTTGTGGTGCAGCTGGAACGCGAAGTGCGCGCCCGAGAGCAGCGAGACGCCGACCCACGGCGCCACCGGCGCGAGGAAGCCGGCCGCGAAGGCGAGACTCGCGGTGCGGCGGGAGGCCGCGGGCGTCTCGGTCCAGCCCAGGAGCACCGCCGTGATGCCTGCGGGCAGCAGGGCGACCGAGGTGTAGCGTGTCAGGAACGCCAGCCCCGCGACGAGCCCCGCCAGCGCCGCGCGGCGCGGCGGCACCTCGCCGCCCAGCAGCAGCGCG
>CAIXRL010000090.1 GCA_903921835.1 Candidatus Eiseniibacteriota bacterium
GGACATTGAGGCGGACCGCGCCACAGGCTACCGCACGTTTCCCGTGGTCTCCGGACGACGCGCGGCAGCATGGGCTAGCGACGGATTGGCCGTCGCGGCGCTTGTGAGCCTGGCGGGGCTGGTGGCGTCGTCGGGCCGTGGGGCGGGCGGCATCTGGCTCGCCTTCGCCACCGCCGCGGTTCCGGCGACGCTGGCCGCACAACTGCTGCTTCATCGTGTGCGAGACGACGCCGAGGCCCACCGCCCGATCGCGCTCACGGTACACGCCTACCTGCTGCTTACCGCGACGGGGATCGCCGCACTGGCGCCCACGTGGGCGCCGGGGCTGGCCGCCGGATACGTCGCGTTCCTCACCGTGATGCGGGTGCGGCCCATGAAGGAGCAGGTGTGATGCTTGCAATAGTCAATCCAGCGGCGGCCGGCAACCGGGGGCTCGCCAAGTGGCAGCGACTCGAGCCGCGCTTGGCGGCGAAGGTGGGCACCATGCAAGTCCGCATGACGCGGGGCCCGGGCGACGAGTGCCGGATCATCGCTGAGGGACTGGCCGCGGGTCATCGCGACTTTCTCGCCGCCGGCGGAGACGGCACAGTGAACGCCGCGCTCACCGCCCTGCTTGAATGCGTGCCCGAGGGTGACCGCCCGGCGATCACGCTCGGCGCGGCCGGCCTCGGCTCGAGCAACGACTTCCACAAGCCGTACCGAACTTTGATCGAGGGTGTGCCGTGCCGCCTGGACTTCGACGCCGCCTTCGCTCACGACCTGGGCGTGGTTGCCTACACTGACGAAACCGGCGCGCGCCGGATGCGCTACTGGATTGTTAATGCTTCGATCGGCGCCACGGCGGAAGCCAACCACTTCTTCAATCACCCCGATGGCGTGCTCCGTTTTCTCAAGCGCACATCAACCGACACCGGAATCCTCTATGCCGCGGCCCGCACGCTGGCGCGCAGCCACGTGCGTGCTCTGGAACTGGCCATCGATGAAGGGTCGCCCGTCCAGATCGCAACGCGCAATCTCGGCGTGGTCAAGAACCCGCATTTCACCGGCAGCCTGTCCTACGACTCGCCCTACGAGCCGGCAAGCGGCGACTTCACCGTGCATCACCTGGGCGCGGTATCGACCGCTCAGTTGGCCGCCACCTTCGCGGCTCTGGCCCGCGGGCAGTTCAGCGGCCGTCCCGGGACGCATACGTGGCGAGCGCGACGCCTGGCGGTGCGCGACGGCGGCCCGTTCGCCGTCGAGATCGACGGCGAGGTCGTGCTCGCCATCGAGGCCACATTCACCCTGCTGCCCGCTTGCCTGAGGGTCTGCCCATGAGCACCGACGTTCTCGAACTCGACCTGCTGCGGCGCCTTGCCACCGGCCTCGGCCGCTCGCCGCTGCAACTCAACGTTCACCAGGAGAGCGACGCCGAGCTGGTGCGGCTCCCCGGGCACCACGGCGTGCTGGCGCTCACGACCGACGGGCTCGCCGAAGAGATCGAGACCGGCCTCTACGACGACCCGTACCGCATAGGCTGGATGGCGGTGCTCGTAAACGCCAGCGACCTGGCGGCGGTGGGGGCGGAGCCGGTCGGCATCCTCATCACCGAGACGCTGCCGCCCGGCTTGACCGACGACTTCATCGCGCGTCTGCAGGCCGGCATCGCCGATGCGAGTGCGGCGTGCCGCCTGCCGGTGCTGGGCGGCGACACCAACTTCGCGGCGAGCCTGCAGCTCGGCGGGACCGCCGTGGGCTGGATTTCCGACGGCCGGACCGTGACGCGCCGCGGCGCCGCAGCCGGCGACAGGCTCTACGCATCGGGCCGGCTCGGCGCCGGCTCAGCGTTCGCGTTCCTGCAACTGCGCGCCCGCGCGGGGGCGCCGACGCAGGTGCCGCCGTACCAGCCACAGCCGCGGCTACGGGAGGGGCGGCTCGTGCGCCAGTATGCCTCGTGTGCCATGGACACGAGCGACGGTGCGCTGGCCACGCTCGATCAGTTGGCGCGGGTCAATGGCGTGGGCTTCACAGTCGACGCGCCCGAGGAGCGCTGGCTGCACGCTGACGCGGCCGCCCTGGCTACCGCGATGCACCTGCCGGCGTGGATGCTGCTCGCCGGCCCGCACGGCGAATTCGAGCTGGTCTTCACCGTGCCCACGGCGAGCGAGAGCGAGTTCTTGGCGGCGGCCGCCGGGGAGGGCTGGGCGCCCGTCGCCCTGGGCGCGGCGACCATGGCCCCGGAGGTCCGCGTGCCGCGCGGCAGCGAGTTCCTGACCCTCGACACGGGCCGCATCCGCAACCTGTTCACCGTCTCCGGGGGCGATCTCGACCGCTACCTGGAAGGGCTTCGGCAAGAGGACCGGCGGAGTTCGGCATCCCCGCGGCCGTGTCCGGCTGCCGCTCCCGCCCCGCCCGCGTCGACCCGAAGCAGCACTACCTCTGGTTCGCCTGCAGGATCTTCTTCCGCAACCGGATCGACTTCGGCGTGATCTCCACAAACTCGTCCTCCGCGATGAACTCAATCGCCTGTTCAAGGCTCAGGATCCGCGGTGGCACAAGCCGGATCGCCTCGTCGGCGCTGGCTGCGCGCATGTTGGTCAAGCGCTTCTCTTTCGTGATGTTCACGTTCATGTCCTTTTCCCGGGCGTTTTCGCCCACGATCATCCCCTCGTAGACCGGCGTGCCCGCGCTGACGAAGATCTCCCCGCGTTCCTGCAGGTTGTAGATCGCGAAACCCGAGGCGTTGCCGGCCCGATCGGCGACGAGCGAGCCGGTGGAGCGCATCGGGATGTCGCCCTGCCAGGCAATAAACCCATGGAAAAGGGAGTTCAGGATCGCCGTGCCGCGCGTGTCGGTCAGGACTTCGCTGCGCAGGCCGATCATCCCGCGGGTGGGGACATGGAACTCCAGCCGCACGCGGCCGGTTCCGTGGTTGACCATCTTGGTCATCTTGCCGCGGCGGACCCCGAGCTTCTCGATGACGATGCCGAGGAACGACTCGGGGCAGTCCACCACCAGGTGCTCCAGCGGTTCGTGCAGAATTCCGTGGATCTCCCGGGTCAGGATCTCTGGCTTGCCGACCATCAGCTCGTACCCCTCGCGGCGCATCGACTCGATGAGGATGGCGAGCTGCAGCTCGCC
>CAIXRL010000091.1 GCA_903921835.1 Candidatus Eiseniibacteriota bacterium
ATCTCCAGCGTGACCGCCAGCCCCAACGCGCACGCCGCGGCGCGGCGCGCGCGCCGGATCAGAGCTGGTCCTTCATGAGGTTCTTCAGCGTTGCGCTCTCGGTCTTGAGCGCCTCATCCTCGGCGGGCGTGAAGACGTACATGCCCCTGTTCTTGCTGAGGAAGGCCTGCACGCGCTCCCGCAGGATCGCGTACTGCCGCTGCGAGAGGTTCGCCGGGCCGGAGCCGGCGGTCGGGATCGAGGCCTGCAGTGTGCGCTTGTACTCGTAGTCCGATGGATCGTGCCCGCAGAACACGTCCAGGGCAGCCTGGCGGTTGGCGATGGCCGCGGAGACCGCGTCCGCGTTCTGCCCGCCGGCGGTGCGGATGGCGCTCGCCAGCTTCCGGCCCTGCTCGCTCATGTCGAACCGCCCCTCGCAGGTGCTGTAGTCCTCGGGCTTCCTGACCGCCTTCAGCTTCGCCTCGACCTCCTGGCGGCGCGCTTCCTCCGCGTGCAGCCCGGTCTCGAAGCGTGCGAGCACGTCGGCGGTGATCTCCACGACGTTGGTGTCCGGGGCCTCGGCCTGGTCTGCGTTCGCGGCCCTGGTCGCAGGTGTGGCGGGCTTGCCGGTGATGGCCTGGGTCGCCTTCTTCTTCAGCCGGTCCCCGAGTCCGCCGAACTGGGCGTGGGCCACGAGCGGGCAGGACACGGCGAGCGCGACCACCAGCAGTGCGGCGAGGGTGCGGCGGGATGACTTCATAGGGGCTTCCTCCTCGTATGCCTGGGGTGTGTGGGGGAGGCACCATCCTAGCCCGGAAGATTCATGAATCGCGAGCCGAGAGTGCGATGTGTGCGCCAGCAGGATCCGCTTTCGGTGGGTGCCCAAGCTCGGCCGGCCGCGCCGGAAGCGTGTTGGAGACACGATGAGGACAGCGGCCGGTCGAGCTTCGCAGCGGATGACGTGCCGATCGCGCTCGCAGCCCGCGGGCTCGTGCGTCGTCCGGGAAGTCCCAATGCTGCATGTGCCGCGAGTCGGCAGGGCTCTCGGCCTTCAGCGGTCTGTTCCCGGCCGCGGCGAGTCGCGCTCGCTCTGGTTCGTGATCGATTGCGCCGGGCGCGTTCGATGCGCGGGTGAGGGTGTATCGTCCGCGCGCTGGACTGCGATCGCCGCGTCGGCTCCCGGCCGGGCCGACGTCCGCACCGTCCGCGCGCGCCGGGATCGCCGCTGCGTGCGTACGAACGGCCCGGCGTTGGGCCGGGCCGTTCCCCGCCCGGACCGGGCCGCCTGGCGGCCCAGGTCGCTTGCAGGAAGGCCCGCGAGCATGTAAGTTTCCTGCCCGCTGGACTTCGGGGGCGCGACCACCGAGAACCTCGCGGCCGTTCTCGTTCCGTTGGCCCCAGCAGGCTCGAGGGCAACGGAACGCTCGTCTAGGGTCCACCGTCCGCGGTGGACTGCGGAGGGATGGCCGAGTGGTTTAAGGCGACGGTCTTGAAAACCGTAGAGCAGCAATGCTCCGTAGGTTCGAATCCTACTCCCTCCGCCAGCGAACGACATGAAGTTGGAGAGGTGGCCGAGTGGCCGAAGGCAGCCGCCTGCTAAGCGGTTAATCGGGTAAAACCGATTCGGAGGTTCGAATCCTCTCCTCTCCGCCATTTGCGGAGCGCACGTCCTGCGTTGCCGTATCGAAGTCGAAGCGCGCCCATAGCTCAATTGGATAGAGCGTCTGACTACGGATCAGAAGGTTGGGGGTTCAACTCCTCCTGGGCGCGCCATTTCGACTCGACCGTGATTTCTCCCACCCGGCGGTCCGCGGCAGGCGGCGGGACCCTCTTGAGGTGAGTCCGATGCGCCGATGGCTTCCGCCCGTGTGCGCCGTCGCCCTCGCGACCGCGGTCGCGTCGTCCGCCGTCGCCGGCAAGGGGCCGGGCCGGACCGACGCCGTCTGGCAGGCTCCGGATTACGCGGGCTTCGACGTGCGCTCGATCGCGATGCTGCCCGTCGCCACGTTCGACAACAGCCTGGACGCGCGCCGCTACACGGAGAACGCGATCGGGCAGTCGCTGCGCGGAACGGGCTACCGCTGGGTCTCCACGATGATGACGCGCGAGGAGATCGCGCGCGAGGGCGGCGATTCCCTGCTCAAGGCGTTCACGCAGTCGGTGCTCAGGACCGGGCGTCTCGACTCGCTCGATGCGCCGCGTTTCAGCCGCGCGACGCGCGCCCGGGCACTGCTCACGGTGCGGGTCGACCGCTTCGAGCGCATGGAGCTCCCGTTCGACCAGTCGGGCAGGCCGACAACGACGGTCCAACTCACGGCTGCGCTCGTGGACTCGACCGGGCGGCTGCTGTGGAGTGCAAGCGGCAGCGAGACGGCCGAGGGGCCGTACCAGGACGCCGGCGCGAGCGTGATCGGCGTGCGGGCCAGTGGGCTCAACAACACGCCGGTCGCCAACCAGGGTGTTGCTCCGAGCTACGCGGAGACGCTGACCCGCCTGCTCGCGCGCTGGCTTCCCCAGTTTCCTGCCCGGCCCGCGTCCGCCGCCCTGCCCTCCACCCGCTGAGCTCGCGATGATCCTGGACGACGAGGCCGGCATTCGCGCCGCGCTGCGCGAGGCGCACGCCTCGCTCGTGCGCGACGAGGTGCCGGTGGGTTGCGTGATCGTGCGAGACGGGCTCGTGATCGGCCGCGGCCACAACCAGGTCGAGGCGCTGCAGGACGCCACCGCGCACGCCGAGGTTCTCGCCATCGGCGCGGCCTCGAACGCGCTGGGAAGCTGGCGGCTCCACGAGTGCACGCTCTACGTGACGCTGGAGCCGTGCTCGATGTGCGCGGGCGCCATCGTGCTCGCGCGGCTGGGCCGGCTCGTGTACGGCGCCAGCGATCCCAAGGCCGGTGGTTGCGGCTCGGTGACCGACGTGACGGGGGAGGTGCGGCTCAACCACCGCGTGCCGATCACCCGCGGCGTGCTCGCGGACGAGTGCGGCGAGCTGCTGCGCGAGTTCTTCCGCAGGAAGCGCAAGGCGGCTTTGCGCCTCGTCGACGCCGATGACGCGCCGCCCCTGCCGGACGGGGACGTTTGATCGCTGCTCATGGCGGCGCCCCGGTGGTAGGCTTGTGGCACGGGGACCGGGCGTTCCCAGCCAGCCGGAGACTTCCATGAGCCATCGCCCAACGCACGCCTGCTTCGTTCTCGCCGCCCTCGCGCTGCTCCTGCCCGCGGCGCTGTCCGCCGCCACGTTTCGCGGTCGGCCCGTGGACGACCGCTGGTACGAGGGCCGCGCAGTGAGCACCACGTACGGCGCCTACGAGTGCCGCATCAAGTTCCACGGCGACCAGGTCTACCTGCGGCTGGGCGGTATGCAGATCGTCGGCGCGCTGGACGACGAGGCCATCTCCAACGCGCACGAGATCATCGCCCACGACCCGCGCCGCGGGGTGGACTGGACGATCGACTGCTTCGACCTGGGGAGCTGAAGCCTCCGAAGCGCTCGCTGGGCGGCCCCTGGGCGAGTTGGCCATTGCCCCGACTGTTGACGCATCATTCTATGGGAAGTATTCTATAACATAAAGTGAATGCGTGCGTTAGGTGTTTGGTCTTGGTTGGATCGTCCGTCGCAAAGTCGGCACCGTTGATCCAGAAGGATGAGCGCGATGTGCCACCGATTCGTTGCAACCCTGATCGTCATCGCCGCGGCCGTTGCAGCCCTTGCGCCTCCCGCCACCGCACAGGAGTTCCCCATCGCGGTGGGCCGCGACAGCACCATCGCGATGTCCGCGAGCTTCGACGGCAGGAACTATCTCGTCGGCATCCAGGGTGACACGGTCAGCTCGACCAGCATGACGGCCCAACGGGTCTCTCCGACGGGCGGCATGGTCGGGGCCAGGATCTCGCTCGGCAGGGTCGGCACCTCGTCATGGTCGGGTCCCTTCGCCGCGTTCGACGGCACGAACTCCCTGCTGGTGTGGACGGATCGCACTGGCGCCAACAACGACGTGTACGGCCGGTTCGTCGACCCGTCCGGCAGCCTGGTGGGGTCGGCGATTCCCATCGCGGCGACCGCTGCCGACGAGTACTTCGGAGCCGTCGCGTTCGGGCACACGAACTACCTGGTGCTGTGGGCACGAGGCGGCACGCTCTACGGACAGCTCGTCGGCAGGTCGGGGACTCTGGTCGGTAGTGCGGTGCCGCTCACGAGCAACGTGATGTTCAGCGGCACGCTGCTCGGGGAAACGGCGGTCGCGTTCGACGGCACGAACTTCTTCGTCGCCTGGCAGAGCGGGAGAGCCGGCCCCGCGCAGCTCTACGACATCTACGGTTGCTTCGTCAGCGAGTCGGGTGTGGCGGGCACGCCGTTCGTCGTCAGCGGAACCCCGTCGCCCCGATTCAACCCGCTGAGCGTCGCGTTCAACGGAACCAGCTACCTGGTCGTGTGGAACAGGGACGTTGGGCCGGGCTATCCCAGCGCTTCGGCCTGGGACCTGTGCGGCCGGCTGGTTTCGCCGGCCGGCAGCATGGGAGGGGAGTTCGTGGTGACGGCGGCGGCCGGAGATCAGATGATGCCATCCGTGGCGTCCGGCGGATCCGACTTCCTCGTGAGCTGGACCGACTCGCCGACCTCCTCGGCGCTCGGCCGGGTCTTCAACAGCGCGGGCGTCGCCGCGGATTCCGCGTTCACCATCCTGGCGACGTCCTCTGCAGGCTTCCCGCTCTCGAGCGTGTTCTTCGGCGGCCACCAGTACCTGGCGTTGGACACGAGGGTGACGGGGGGGCTCGCGAACGGCGACATCTACGGAGTGCTGCTCCACCCGCACACCGCCGGGGTCGGGGAGGGTGGAGTCCGACAGGCGCAGATCTCGCTGTCACCTCCTCATCCCAACCCGTCGACGCGCAGCACGAGCGTTGCGTTCACGCTCCAGGCACGCGCCGTCGTGTCGCTGGGCGTTTTCGACTTGATGGGCCGGGAGGTCGCCAGGCTCGTGGACGGCAAGGCCATGGCGGCCGGGGAGCACGCCGTGCCGTGGACCACCGGTGCGGCGCCCGGCGGCGTCTACTTCGTGCGCCTGCAGGCGGGAGCCGTGGTGGAGTCGCAGCGGGTCGTGCTGCTGAGGTAGCGCGTCCGGTTCCCGCTTTCCGCCGAGGACTCAGGCGCTGCCGTGTTCCGGGGCGCCGCCGTCAAGCGACGCGGCGCGCGTGTCGACGATCACGCCGCGCGCGAGCCTGCTCCTGGTGTCCTCGCCGGGCGCATGCAAGCAACGCTGTCCATACCAGGGCTGGCCGGTGCCTCGCACGCAGCTGAAGGCCATTGAGGCGCCACCGGATCCGTCGGGTACGGCACCCGCCGGCGAGATGTTCTGCACGCCGTGGTCGTCACTGTGTTCCTCATTGCGGACCAACAGGCCGGCCGCGGTCCATCCCGCGGGGGGCTGCCGCAGCCGCCGCGTTCAGTCGGAAGGCGTAGAACTTCTGCCCGTACGTCTACCCGCTGAACGGCACGTCGAAGAACGCGATGACGCCACCCGCGCCGATACGCGTGGCGCCCAGGAAGCCATGGCCCGTGAACGTGCACATGGTGATGCCGGTCGCGGGCCAGCCCGACGCAGGCAAACCCGCAGGCGTGATCCGTCGCACGATCGTGGCGCTGGTCGAGCCGTCGGTCCAGCGTACGAACGCACCGCCGGCGCCGTCGGGGACCAGCGCGACCGGCACGGCGAGCCGACAAACAACAGGACTACGCATGAGCGGCCTCATGGTCATGCAGCGGGCGAGGGCAGGACCCGGATGCTGAATCAATGGTATTCCCGCCCACGAGACCGGCAAGGCGCGCCGCATCGATGCTCCCGCCGGCGAACGAGAGTTGTCACACGGAACGGGCGGCCCTGGGTCCGGGTGACCGCCCGTCCGAGCTGCGCCAGGACGTCCCGGCCGCGGCCAGGCGGCGGGCGCCGGCCCCTGAAATCGCTCGCTACCGCCCCCCAAGCCGCACGACGCGCGCGGTGTCCTGCCAGCCGGCGCCCGCGAAGCGCACGAAGAACAGGCCGGCTCCCGCGTCGCGACCTGCCTCGTCGCGGCCGTCCCAGGCGAGCGTGTGCGCGCCCGCGTCGAGCGTGCGCGGACCCAGCGCCCGGACCTTGCGCCCGCTCACATCGAGCACGTCCACCGCGACGCGCTCGGCGCGCGCGAGCGCGAAGTGCAGCGTGGTGGCGGCGCGCGAGGGATTCGGCGCGGCGCGCGGTGCGACGTGCACGCGCATGCTCGCCGGCGGCACCGCGAGCGTGGTCGGCTGCGCGAAGTACTGGTTGCCCGCCACGGTCTTGAGCGAGAACGGCGCGAGGCCCGGCTCCGCGGCGCCGGGTCCCAGCGGCGGGAGGAACTGGTTGCCCAGCGAGCCGCTCGCGCGGACGATCGCGGCCATGAGCTTCACGTCGCCGCCCGGGCCGCTCAGGCCCAGGTCACCCCACGCGATCAGCGCCTCGAATCCCTGCGTCGCGCTCGCCGCGCCGGCGGCGCTCGTCGCGGTGACGCCCGCGGTGTTGCTGTCGTTCCACGCCGCCTTCGTGCCGTACGTGTTGGTGCCGCCCGAGAGCGTCGGGCTGCCGGAGCCGGCCAGGGTGGAGCCCAGGTAGCGGTGCGTGCCGCCGCCGCCGGTGGCGAGCGTGAAGAGGTCGGCGTACATCGTGCCGTTGTAGAGGTTCGCCCACAGCAGCCG
>CAIXRL010000092.1 GCA_903921835.1 Candidatus Eiseniibacteriota bacterium
CGCAAAGGCCGCCGATCGCCGCGAGGTCATGCGTCTTGCCGAATGGAAGGTCGAGCCAACTCAGGTAGCCCTTCAGCGACTTCTCGGCAGCCTGTTGGCAATGGTACGCGGCCTCGCCGGGCGGCGCCGCTGGAGCCGGGCGTGCGCGCGGGGGCTCGAGCCATCGCAAGCCCGGGCGATTCATGAACCGCGAGCCGAGAGTGCGAGATGTGCGTCAGACGCAAGAAGATCGGCCGGCCGCGCCGGAACCGTGTTGCAGACACGATGAGGACAGCGGCCGGTCGAGCTTCGCAGCGGATGGCGCGCAGATCGCGCTCGCAGGCCGCGGGCTCATGAATCGTCCGGGCGGCCCGGGCGATTCACGAACCGCGAGCCGAGAGGCACTTCTCCCCTGCCGTGCCCGGGTTCCTGCGCCCCCGGTGCCGGAGCGCCGGACTTTCGCTACGGCAGCCCGCGCCGCCGGCGCCAGATCCACTCGGCGGCGAGTACCGCCACGATGATCGCGAACAGCCACGGCGATTCCCACAGCCGCGAACTGGTGGTGCGCCGCCGGGTGAGCGCACGCGTCCCGATCCCGCGCGCCCACTGCGCCGCGTTCGTCGCGACCGTCGTGCGCCCGCCGCTGGCCTCGGCGATCGCGGCCAGCGTCGTGCTGTCGGGCTCGACGCGCAGCTGCTCCAGGCTCCACGCGTCCACCGCGAACTCGCCACGCCCGCGTCCGACCTCGCGCGCGCCGACCGTGGCGCTCGCGCTCACCTGCCAGCGTCCCGCGCCAGGCGCCGCGAGTGTGGCCACGTAGCTGCCCGGCTCGCCCGCGACGAACGCCAGCGGCCGGCGCCCACCGTGGCCATCGCTGGCCTCGCCCTCGATCCGCGCACCGGCGAGCGGGTGGAACGCGGCGTCCTGCAGCGTCGCGAACAGCCGCACGGGGTCGCCCGCGGGGGTGAGCCAGCGCTCGGGCTGCACGCGCAGCGGCTCGCCCTGCACCGGCTCTGCAAGCCAGCGCGCCACGCGCCGCCACAGCAGCCGGCTGCGGTCCGCGGCGAGCGCGTCGGTGCCCGAGAGCGCCCAGCGCCAGAAACCGGTGCCGTTCACCAGCAGCACCGGCCCGCGGCCCGCTCGGCGAGAAAGCAGCAGCGGCGTGCCGCCGCCCTGCGCGCCGAGCAGCACGCGGTCGCCCGCGCCAGCCTGCAGCGGCTGCACGGACGCCAGCGGTGCGGCCACGCGCCACGCCTGCTCGCCGCGCGCCGGGTCGTCGTCCCATGCCAGCAGTTCACCGGCCGCGGGGGTCGGGGCCGGCGCGGCCACGTGTTCGGTTCCCGGCGCCAGCCGCACGGCCAGTTCGGGCGCCAGCGCGCCGCGCTCGTGGCGCGCGAGCCCCGGCGCGGGACCGCCCAGCAACAGCAGCCCGCCGCCGCCTCGCACGAACGCCGCGAGCGCTCGGTCGAACGGCACACCCGCGTCGCTGGCCGCGAGGCCGTCGAGCACCACGAACGCCTTGCCCCTGAGGTCCGCCGCGGAAGGCGCCGCCTCGCGTCCGTTCTCGAGCGCCCGCCAGCCGTCGCGCTCGTGCACACGCGTGTCGAGCGCGATGGAGGAATCCCCGAGCCAGGCGCGGCGCAGGAACGTCATGTCCCAGTTGAGCCCCGCGCTCACCACCAGCACACCGAGCCGGCCCGGAGAGACCGGCAGCGCCACGCCGCGCGCGTCGTTGAGCGGCGCCACGTCGCCCGCGAGCGAATCCACGCGCGCCGTCCACACGGCCAGCCCCGGGCGCGACGGGATCACGCGCAGCTCCGCGACCGCCTCGGCGCCGGGACCGGGCGTCGCGACGCGCGAGCGCGCGATCTCCCG
>CAIXRL010000093.1 GCA_903921835.1 Candidatus Eiseniibacteriota bacterium
CTCGACAAGTTTCTCGCAGGAGCGATCGAGGTGGACGTGGACGCGGTCGCGGACGGCGAAACCGTCATGCTGGGCGCCGTCATGGAGCACATCGAGGAGGCCGGTATCCACTCCGGCGACTCCACCTGTGTGATCCCGCCGTTCACGCTGGGCGACCAGACCCTCGCCGAGGTGCGACGCGTCACGGCGACGCTGGCGCGCGCGCTCGGCGTGAAGGGCCTGATGAACGTGCAGTACGCCGTGCGGCAGGGTATCGTCCACGTGCTCGAGGCCAATCCCCGCGCCTCGCGCACGGTGCCGTTCGTGAGCAAGGCGGTGGGCGTGCCCCTGGCGCGGCTCGCGGCGCGCGTCATGACGGGGGAGCGGCTCGCGGACATCCGCCCGCGGGAACCCGAGGTCACGATGGTCAGCGTCAAGAAGCCCGTGCTACCGTTCAGCCGGTTCCCGGGGGAGGATGCGCTCCTGGGGCCCGAGATGAAGTCCACGGGCGAGGGGATGGGGCGCGATCGGGATTTCGGGCGCGCTCTGGCCAAGGCGCATCTGGGCTCGGGCGAGCCGCTGCCGCCGGCCGGCGCGGTCTTCCTCAGCGTGCGGGACGACGACAAGCGTTCCATCACATTCATGGCGAAGAAGCTGGTCGAACTGGGGTATAGCCTGTTGGCGAGCCGGGGCACCGCGCGATTCCTCGAGCGGAACGGCATTCCGGTCCGCGAGGTCTTCAAGGTTCACGAGGGTCGGCCGCACGTCGTCGACCTCATGGAGAACGGGGAAGTGCAACTCGTGATCAACACACCGCTCGGCCGCCAGACCGAGTTCGACGAGAAGGCCATCCGCGAACGCGCGGTCGCGCTCGGCGTCCCGGTCATCACGACCGTGGCCGGAGCCGTCGCGGCCGTCTCGGGGATGGAGGCGCTGAAGCGCGGGCCACTTCAGGTGTCCTCGCTGCAGGAGGCCCTCTGATCGCGCCGCGCCTGGCTTCGAGAATCGTCGCGATCGCGGCGCTCGCCCTGCTCGCGAGTTCGTGCGCGTACTACAACACCTTCTACCTTGCCCGGAAGTACTACTTCAAGGCCACCTCCGGCGCCCCGTACGAGGTGGACCGCCAGGGCGCCGCCCAGGCGTCGAACTATGCGAAGTCGATCGAGTACTCCAAGAAGGTGATCTCGCAGTACTCCAAGTCCAAGTGGGTGGACGACGCCTACCTGCTCTGGGCACAGGGGCTCATCGGGCGGGACGATCCGCTGCAGACCATCACCATGCTGCAGGACTTCACGACCCGCTTTCCCAAGAGTGCGCAGCGCGCCGACGCCACGTTCTTCCTCGGACTGGCCTACCGCAACGCGCGTCGCTATACGCTCGCGGTGGACGCATTCGACGACTTCCTGCGCCAGGGCGCCAAGTCCAAGCACGCGCTGGTGCCCTACGCGCACCTCGAGCGCGCCAGGGCGCTCATGTCGCTCGCCCGCTACGGCGAGGCCGCGGACGCCGCAGGCCAGATCCTCGATCACTGGCCCGCGCACGAACTCGCGGACAAGGCGCGCCGTCAGCGCGCCGAGGCGCGGCTGCTCGACGGCAACTTCGACGGCGCGCGCGCGGATTTTCACGAGATCGGCAGGCGCGCGACCAACGACCAGGAGCGCTTCGACCTCCTCCTGCGGGAGGCGGACTGCCTCGAATCCGGACGCCGCTACGACGACGAGCTGGCGCTGCTGCGCGGGGAGTTGTCGCACACGCCGCCCCCGCCCCCGCCGCCGGCGGCGACCACCGGGGCGGGCTTGCAGGGCCTCGGACCGAACGAACATGTCGTCCCGGCGGCCGGGAACGGCGCGGTCATTACCGGCCCGGCGTGGGTGGCCACCGACACGTACGGCCGCCTGACCATGCGCATCGGCACCGCGCTGCTGCTCTCGGGCCGGCTCAAGGAGTCGCTCGCGGAGTTCGACCACGTCATGCAGGACTATCCCAAGAGCGTTCTGTCCGCCGAGGCGCAGTACCGGATCGGCTACGCGTGGGAGACGGGCGCGGATGATTTCGATCGCGCGCTGCAGGAGTACGGCAAGGTGAAGGAGCAGTACGGCCTCACGCAGTACACGCAGCAGGCGCAGCAGCGCAGCAGCGACCTGGGGCGCATCATGCAGTTCCGCAAGGGCGCGGGCGCCGATTCGCTCGAGAAGAAGGCCGAGGCCGGATTCCTCACCGCCGAGCGCGAGCTCTTCGAGCTCAAGCGGCCCGAGCACGCGCTGGAGGCCTACGCTGACGTCGTGCAGCGCTACCCCGGAACCGCCGTGGCGGGGCGCGCACTGAACGCGCAGGCATGGGTGCTCTCGCGCAAGCTGGGCCGCATGGTGGCGGCGGATTCGCTGGTCTGGAAGGTGGTGCGGGAGTACCCGGCGACCACCGCGCAGCTCGCCGAGCGCGACTACCTCGAGGCGGACGGCCTGAGCGTGCCCGACAGCCTCATCGTGCCGCCGAAGGCGCCGGAGCCCACGGCCGCGGA
>CAIXRL010000094.1 GCA_903921835.1 Candidatus Eiseniibacteriota bacterium
GCCCGATGAATCCCACCGCTGCGCGCCCCATCGCTCCGGTCTCGCTCGAGTCCCTGCCGCCGTATTCGCCGACCACCTACGTGGACTTCTCGCAGCCCGCGAACCGCGCCGCGTTCGAGGCCGCGCTCGCCGAGGTGCGCGCCAGCTTCGGGCGCGACTACCCGATCGTGATCGGCGGCAAGCGCGAGAGCGCCGCGAAGTACTTCGACTCCACCAACCCGGCGAAGCCGTCCGAGGTGCTCGGGCGCTTCGCCAGCGGCACGGCCGAGCAGGCCGCGCGCGCGGTCGAGGCGGCGTACGCGACGTTCGCGACCTGGTCGCGCGTGCCGGCCGCGGAGCGCGCGGCGTATCTGGTCGAGGCCGCGAAGCGCATGCGGGAGCGGCGGCACCACTTCTCGGCGTGGATGGTGCTCGAGGTGGGCAAGAGCTGGGGCGAGGCCGACGCCGACACCGGCGAGGCGATCGACTTCATGGAGTTCTACGCGCGCGAGATGCTGCGCTACGCCGCGCCGCAGCCCGTGCACCAGATGCCGGGCGAGAAGGACTCGCTCGTCTACCTTCCCATCGGCGTCGGCGCCGTGATCCCGCCGTGGAACTTCCCGCTCGCGATCTGCGTCGGCATGACCACGGCCGCCGTGGTCGCGGGCAACACCGTGGTGCTCAAGCCCGCCAGCGACACGCCGGGCGTTGCCTGGCAGTTCTTCGCGCTCATGGAGGAGGTCGGCCTGCCGGCCGGCGTCATCAACTACCTCTCGGGCGCCGGCGCGGTCGTGGGCGACACGATCGTGCGGCACCCCCGGACGCGCTTCGTCTCGTTCACCGGCTCCAAGGAGGTCGGGCTCGGCATCAACCGGCTCGCCGGCGAGGTCGGCCCCGGGCAGATCTGGATCAAGCGCGTGGTCGCCGAGATGGGCGGCAAGGACGGCATCGTCGTGGACGACGAGGCCGATCTCGACGCAGCGGCGCTGGGCGTGGCGCAGTCCGCGTTCGGCTTCGGCGGCCAGAAGTGCTCGGCCTGTTCGCGCGCGATCGTCGTGGACAGGGTGCACGACGCGTTCGTCGAGAAGCTGCTGGTGCAGATTTCCAAGTTCGTGAACGTCGGCGATCCGGCCGTGTACGGCACCTACATGGGGCCGGTGGCGAGCCAACGCGCCCAGCAGAGCATTCTCGGGTACATCGAGGTGGGCAAGCAGGAAGGCCGGCTGCTGCTGGGTGGCGGAGCGGTGCCGGGCGCGGAGGGCTGGTTCGTGCAGCCGACCGTGTTCGACGACATCGCTCCGAAGGCGCGCCTGGCGCAGGAGGAGGTCTTCGGGCCGGTGCTGGCGATCATCCGGGCGAAGGACTTCGACGACGCGCTTGCCATCGCGAACGACACCGAGTACGGGCTCACCGGCGCGCTGTACTCGCGCAACGCGGCGAAGCTGCAACGTGCGCGCGAGGAGTTCTTCGTCGGCAACCTGTACCTGAACCGCGAGTGCACGGGCGCCATGGTGGGTTGCCATCCGTTCGGCGGCTTCAACATGAGCGGGACGGATTCCAAAGCCGGCGGGCGCGACTACCTGCTGCTGTTCCTGCAGGCCAAGAGCATCGCCGAGAAACTCGGCTGACGTCGACGCCGCGCATGGTTGGGGCCGGTGGGGCACTCGCCCCGCCGGCCCTCGTGCC
>CAIXRL010000095.1 GCA_903921835.1 Candidatus Eiseniibacteriota bacterium
ACTCCCTCGCGGTGAGCGGCACGACGGTCTACGCGGGCGGCCTCTTCACCAGCATCGGCCGGCAGAGCCGCAGCGGTCTCGCGGCGCTGGATGCCGGCACGGGACTGGCGACCCTCTGGAATCCGGCGGCGAACGCCTGGGTGACGACCCTCGCCGTGAGCGGCGCGACGGTGTACGCGGGGGGCAACTTCACCAGCATCGGCGGGCAGAGCCGCAGCTGCATCGCGGCCTTGGATGCCGGCACGGGACTGGCGACCGCCTGGAATCCCGCAGCGAACAACGGCGTGGGGGCCCTCGCGGTGAGCGGCATGACGGTGTACGTGGGCGGCTGGTTCACCAGCATCGGCGGGCAGAGCCGCAGCTACATCGCGGCGCTGGATGCCGGGGCGGGCGTGGCGACCCCATGGAATCCCGCGGCGAGCAATTATGTAGAGGCCCTCGCGGTGAGCGGCACGACGGTGTACGCGGGCGGCGCCTTCACCAGCATCGGCGGGCAGAGCCGCAACTACATCGCGGCGCTGGATGCCAGCACAGGTTTGGCGACCGCATGGAATACGGGTGTGAGCCCTATTGGCGGTGGGGCGTCGGAGGCCGGGGAGGTTCTTTCAGTCGCTGTGGCAGGTGCGACGGTATATGCAGGCGGCAACTTCACCAGCGTCAACGGGAAGAGCGGCTTGGGCTTCGCCGCTCTGCGTCCCGACGCTGGTGCGCCAACGGTTGAACTGCTGTCGGCTTTCGATAGCAGTCCGCTTCTGATTGGTTCGCAATGCCAGATCTCCTGGTCTGCAGTGGACGATCTCGCCGTGCAAAGCGTCGATCTTTACCTGTCGCGCACCGGGCTCTCCGGCCCGTGGGAGTTACTCGCCGCGGCAGCGCCCAACACAGGCGGGCATATTTGGACGGCCACGGGCCCCGAGGTGACCGGAAGCAACGCATATCTTCGTGTGGATGCACGGGACTACAGTGGCAATCTGGGCACCGACACGGGAGGTGGTGGATTCCGGATCCTGCGCAGCCTGCTCGATGCCGGCAGCGAGGATGCAGTCGCCCATTTCGCGCTCGCCGCGCCCGCGCCGAGCCCGGCCGTCGGACGCTCGCTGGTGAGGTTTGCGGTTCCTACGATCACGCAGGTCCGCATCACTGTGCTCGACGTGCAGGGCCGCGAGGTTGCGGTGCTTGCGGACGGCATGCGCGAGCCGGGCCGCTACACGGCGGCGCTGGAGGCAACCAGCCTGCACCCCGGGATCTACTTCGTGCGCATGCAGGCGGGGAGCACGAAGCTTTCTCGCCGCGTCGTGGTGATCCAATGAGATGGAACGATCCAAGGTCAGCGCGACAGTTCTGCTCTTCTGGCGGCTGCACCTCGCGGTGGCGCGCGGGAGTTGTACGTCCAGCACGGCGCTGACGTGGGGGGGTAGTCCTCCGGGAACTTGGTCCCAGGGGCTCAAGGGATGAGTTGCAAGGGTGTGACCGGGAGGGAGCGTCCGTAGGAAGCGGGGAACGAACCGCACCGGGCCGACGAAGAGATGGGAAATGAGGCGATGCCGGGCAGGACGAGCGGACAGCTGGCCGCGAAGTTCTCGTGACCAGAGCCTCGTGCCGCAGATCCGGCGATCGGCCAAGCACGGTTCCCTCGGCTGCTCAAGTCGGCGGATCCGTAACCGTCGCACGGTGCATACCTGCCGCGACTCGGCGGTCGTGCTCGCGGCGCGGGACTGCGACGGGCAGACCAACCCCCACTGGGTGCCGTGGGCGCGGCACGAGGCAAAGCTCCGGCGCCCTTGCGCGCGACGGTATCGACGCCACCGTCTCGCCGACGGACGCTGGGTTGCGTTCGCCTCGGACCCGGGCGAGAGCGGGAGGACATCACTCGTTCCCCGCCTGCTTTCGGCGGGATGGGGCATTGAGCGTCTTCGCCGGCCGTGGCGTGGTGACGACCGCCTGCCGGGCCCCGCGAGCAACCCAGACCGGCCGCACAACGGGAGCGGCCTGCCGGTCACGGCGCAGGACGCGGTGACGTTCCACCGGTGCCGCTTGGGGGAGCAGCCGAGGGTTCGCGAGTCTACCGCCTCAGGACCAGCTTCGCGGAAAGAACGTCTCCGCCTCCCTCCATGCGGACAAAGTACAATCCGGGTGCCAGCACAGTACCCAGCCCATTCCGGCCGTCCCATTCGACCTTGCACGGCCCGGCGCCATGCCATCCGTCTGCGAGCGCAGCCACGGTGCGCCCCGTCATGTCGTGAACCGTCACCCGGACATGCATCGCCCTGTCCAGGGTGAAGACGACGGCGGTGCCATGACGGAATGGATTCGGAAATGCGACGACACCGCGACCGGGCGTTCCCGCGGGTGCGGGCCCGGAAACGCCGACCAGGCTCGCGCTTTCGTAGGCGCCCATGTCGATGGTCCCCAGCCCGTTCCCGTCCCCGTCGCTCACGCGCGGATTGCCGTCGAGGTCGGTCTCTCCGGGCAGCGGGACGAATGCGGGATCGCCCGCGTCGATGCAGGGTGAAGAGGCGAAGAGATGGTAGTTGTTGATCCCCGGGGTCGGGTTCACGAACTGCGGGGACAACCCGAGGTTGCCGTCGCCCCAGCCGAGCGTGTCCACGGGTCCGACCGCGAAACCACCCCGTTCGCCCCGGACGTCGCAGTGGTCGACCGTGCACCTGACCCCGCCCGACAACTCGAACGCGACGTAGGGATCGTCCGCCCACAGGATGCTGCTGCGGATGTGGAGCGTTCGGTTCGTGCCGAGGACGAAATAGAGCTCGGGGTACTTCACGGTCGATTCGTTGCCCGCGAACAGGCAGTCGCGGATCCACGAGGCCCGCGAAGTGTCGCTGATGCCCAGCGCCGACGCGATGCGCTCGCGCCCCGCGCGCGCCACGCCGCGCGGGGTCCGGGCGGCCTCGGGGCCCACGCTGCCGCGGACACCGCCGGAGCCGGGTGGAACGGGTTCGGTATCATGCCAATGTGGGGGGTTGACGCGGATGCTGCCGGCGTTGATCACGAAGGAGTCCTCGTCGTCCCCTTCATCGGCCAGGCCGATCTCGCCTCCGCCTCCCATGCCGCCGAGATTGCCGATGATCTGCGAGGCGCTCATGTGGAGGACCGAGTTGATGACGTAGAACGCGCCGCCGCCGATGACCCCGGTATTGGACTCGAAGCGACAACGATCCAACGACAGCATTCCCCCGGAGCAGTAGATCGCGCCCCCCTTGCCGGGTTCGACGCCGTTGACGGCGCTGCCGTTGCGGATCGTGAGACCCTCGATGCGGGCGCCGACGAAGCCGGCGCCGAGAACGAACGCACGGCCCGCGCCCTGGCAGTCGATGGCGCAGCTGGAAGGCCCCGCTTCCGAACGGACCGTGATCACCTTGCCCACGATCTGCACGTTCCTGTTGGAGGGTCCCACGAAGACTCCGTTGCCGAGGACGACTTCATCCCCATCCGTGCAGGCGTCCACGGCGGCCTGTATGGAGGGGAAGCTGCCACTGCCATCCGGGAACACATGATACGTGCCGGCCATTGCCCGCGACGCGCAAAGCAAGGCCAGAACCAGGATCGGGACCACCGTTCTCATGGGACATTCCTCCTGGTGAAGACGGGCGACGAAGCAGTGGAGCATCCGCCCCAATGCCGCTTGCCCGTGCAGGGTGGCGGGCCGTGGCCCGGGCGGGGCGGGAACGGGCCCGCGTTCGCGTGCACTCTCGCCACGCGAGCGCAACGCTGGCCGGCTGCGCCCACGCGTCGAGTTGCGGCACGTCGCGCGGCGAACTCATCCGAGAAACGACCCGACCGATGCACGGGGCCTCACCGAATGGGGGTGCCGACTCGGCTGGACCGGAGGTCGTCGGCGCGCTTCAGGCAACGGCAACGCTCGAGCGTCGCGTCGATTTCGTGACGGCGCATTCAACTCAGGGAAGCGTAGGCGGCTGACAATCCCTCGTCAACGATCCGTGCTTGCCGACGCGCCGACGCCGGCGGACCGGGGGAGCCCGGGTTCGGCGCGATGATCCTGCGCGGCCGGGCGACCTCCGTCGCCGCAGGGCGCCGCGGATGGTCACAGGAGACGCCGAGGGGACTGCCTCCAGGCCTGCGACGCGGCATTCGCGCCGCTGAACCGTGACGCGATTGACCGGGGCGCGGGGTGCTGCCCGCGGACAGGCGGCCCCGGCGCCTACTTGCGGTTGACGAGCGAGCTGAAGCTGCTGACCACCTCGATGTTCCTCGTTCCCGCACGCGTGCGTTCGGGCGTGATCAGGACGAAGCGCTCGCCGGCGGCATCGGGTGCCCACGTCGCGACCTCGCGGCTGAACGCTCCCAGGGGCAGCGGGAAGAGCGGGTGCGGCGTTCCCGCGTGGAAACCGTTCTTCGTGTCGATGTCCACCGCCATCACCCGGCTGTCGCTGCCCTCGAAGACGAGTTCCGTGCCGTTCTTCGTCCACCAGGGCTTGTACCCGCCCGGCGCCGAGGAGATCTGCCACTGACCGGGAGGACCCTCGAGACTCCGCACGTAGACGTCGAAGTTGGGGGCCGTCCCCATCGATCCGGCCAGCCAACGCCCGTCGGGGGAGACCTGCGGGTTGCCCATCACCAGCGTGGAATCCACCAGCGGCCGCAACCTGCGCTCACCGGTCTCCGCGGGCGAGAACAGCACGCGGGCGCCGTCCGAGTAGGCGATCAGGCGCGAGCCGGCCGCGGCCCACTGGCTCAGGAACGCCAGGCCCGCCGTGACCGGGATGGAGTCCTGGGCGCCGAGACCGTCCGAGGCCCCGATCACCAGCCGCGTCGGGCCATTGTGCCCGACCTTCGTGTAGGCGAACCGGCGCCCGTCCGGCGACCAGTGCGGCTGCACGGCCCAGCCGCCCGTGAACGTCAGGCGGGTGTCGGTGCCGCGGTCGAGGTCGAAGACGCTGATATCGCCGTACGGTGTCCCGGCGGGTCCCTTGCGCTCGTAGAGCACCCGCCTGCCGTCCACCGAGAAGCGCGGATTGCCCAGTGTGCCCCTTGCGAGCACGGCCGTCTGGATCACGCCCTTGCGGTCGGCGACGTGCAGTTCGAGGCCGGACTCGACACTGCTCCGCGCGAGCGCGAGCACTCCGCTGGGGGAGACCGAGAAGTGCCCCGACGAGTTCCCGGTGCGCAGGTCGTCGACGATGGTGATCGGCTGTCCCGTGAGCTTCGCCGCCCCGGTGTCGAGCTTCTGCGCGATCAGCGAGGAGCCGCGCACGTACAGCACCCACCCGCCGGGCGCGTACTCGACGCGGCCGTCCGACTGGCCGAGCAGCTTCGAGTCCAGCGAACCGATGTGGCCCAGCCGGATGTCCCCCGCGACGCCGTCCGAGCGTATCCCGATGAACAGGAAGCGCTCGCCGTCGGGAAGGAAGCTGGGCCACGCGCTCCCGACCTCGTGATCCGCACGCGAGATGCGCGTGGCGGGACGCAGTTCGCCGCCCGCCGCCGGCACCATGCGCAGCGAATCGGTCGTCGCGCCGTCGAGCAGCACCTCGCCCTTCGCGCCCCAGCTGAGATCGGCGCCGCCGGGGGCGGGACAGACGATCGTGGGCGTGCCGCCCGAGGCCAGCAGCCGCTGGATCTTGCCGTCGGCGACAAACACGATCTCGCGGCCGTCCGGCGACCAGTACGCGCGCTGCAGTCCTTCGGAGCCGGGGATCGGGTGCGCCTTCGTCTCGTCCAGGCGCAGCAGCCAGGCGCGGGCCGTCCCCGCGGAGTCGATCGAGTCGAACACCAGCGAGCGGCCGTCGGGCGACACGCGCGGCCAGTACGCGTCCACGATGCCGGGCAGGTTCGTCTCCGGGTTGAAGCGGAACACGGGCGCCGGCGCAGCGAGGCGCGGCCACGCCCACGCGAAGAACGCGGCGAAGCCCGCGAGCGCAGCCGCCGCGACCGCCCACGCGAGCCGGGCGCCGGCGCGCTTCGTCGGCGCCAGCGCGGCCAGGGGAGCGGGCACGGTCACGCCGGTGCTGGACAGGCCCGCGCTCTCGGCGATCCACTGCAACTGCAGCTTGACGTCGTGCGCCGTCTGGATGCGTTCCTCGGGGTCCTTCGTGAGGCACGCGCGTATCAGCCGGTCCAGCCCCTGCGGACGCCCGCCCGGAGCGGGCGAGCCCGACGGCGCGTCCGTCAGCCCGGCCGGTTCGCGTTCGAGGATGGCGGCGATCAGGCTCGCCTGGCTGCGGCCCTCGAACGCCCGCCTGCCCGTTGCCATCTCGTGGAGCACGCAGCCGAGCGCCCAGATGTCGCTGCGCGCGTCGGCCTCCCTGCCCTCGAGCTGCTCGGGCGCCATGTACTGGAACGTGCCGACGATGGCGCCTTCGGCCGTGAGCGAGTGCGCCACGGTCGGCGATTGCGAGAGCGCCGCCATCGTCACGCTGGAGCCGCCGGCCGTTCCCGCAAGTCCCGTCGCGCGCGCCAGGCCGAAGTCCATCAGCTTGGCGCCGCCGCGCGTGATCATGACGTTGCCCGGCTTCAGGTCGCGGTGCACCACGCCCGCGCGGTGCGCGCGGTCGAGCGCGTCGGAGATCTGCGCCCCCAGGCGCACCAGCTCGGGCGTCGCGAGCGGCCCTTTGCGCAGGCGCTCGGTGAGCGTCTCGCCCTCGATGCGTTCCATCACCAGGTAGTCCGTCGCGCCTTCGCGGCCGACGTCGAACAGCGTGCAGATGTTCGGGTGGTTCAGCGACGAAACCGTCCGCGCCTCGCGTTCGAAACGCGCGCGCACCTCGGCATTCTCCGAGAGGTGCTGCGGCAGCACCTTGATCGCCACCTCGCGCCCCAGCCGCGTGTCGCGGGCCAGGTAGACCTCGCCCATACCGCCCGCCCCCAGCGGGGACAGGACTTCGTACGGGCCGAGCTTCGTGCCGGGGTCGAGCATGGGCGGAAGCCTCGCGGTTCGGTGAGGAGACTCTACTTCTTCAGCTCTTCCGGCCAGTTGAACACCGCGATCGGGAGCCACGCCGATTCCGCGTGCAGCGGCCGGTTGAACAGGAACTTCTGCCCGTCTGCCGACGCTGCCCAGAGCCCGACGTTGCCGAGCATTCCCGTGGCGTTGAGCGGCATCGTGAAAAGCGCATGCGGTGCTCCCGCCTCGAAGCGCTCGCCGGTCTTGACGTCCACGGCGTACACGACCTGCTCGGGCGAGCGGAAGTAGAGCTCCCTGCCGTCCGCGCGCCAGAGCGGATTGCCGCCGCCGCCGCTCGAGATCTGGACCGGGGCGCCAGGTCCCGGGAAGGCTTGCACGAAGAGTTCGGGACGCCCACCTGTGTTGGAATCGAAAGCGACCCAGCGCCCATCCGGCGAGAAGTGCGCCCGCGTCTCGTTGAACTTGCTCGTCGCGATCGGAAGCGGCTGGCCACCGTGCAGCGGCAACGCGACGAGGTCCCAGCCGCCCGTCACGTCGGTCTGCATGCAGGCGAGCCAGGCGCCGTCGCGTGCGGCGTCGGTGGGCCCGATGTTCTGCCTGCCCTGGTAGACGAGCGAATCGTCGCCGACGCCGTCGATCGACCGGCGATAGATGGCGTACGTGCCCTTGCGGTTCGACGTCCAGTAGAGCGTCCGCGAATCGGCGCCCCAGACGGGCCAGATGTCGTTGCCGGGATCAATCGTGAAGCGCGAGGAGACGTTGCGGTCCAGGTCGCGCACCCAGATGTCCGAGGCGGACCCGCTCGCATCCGTCAACTGGTACGCAACGCGCCTGCCGTCGGGGGAGAGCGTGAAGCTGCCGTACGCACCGCCGCCGCCGACCTCCGCGAGGTCGCGTCCGGAGCGGTCCACCCATCCCAGCCTGCGCTGGTCGCCGCTCGCCTGACTGTAGACGAGCACGCCATTGTTCGAGGCGGAGTAGAACGCCATCGAGTTGGCGCGGTTCACCCCGAGCTGGTCGGCGAGCGTGTGCGGCTCGCCCTGCAGCTTCCCTGTGCGCGTGTCGAGGCGCTGCGCCAGCAGGGCGCCGTCCCGCTCGAACAGCAGGTAGCCAGGGGGCACGAACTGCGTGCGCCCCGAGTAGGGCATCACGACGGTCGACTTCTTCGACCCGACCGCGGCGATCCGCAGTTCGGATCCCTCGCCGCCCGTGGACGCGGCGACGTAGAGGAAGTGTTCGCCGTCGGGAAGCGCCTCGGGCCAATCCGCTTCGCTCTCGTGCCGCGCGGCGTCCACGGCCGTGGCGGCGCGCGGGATACCGCCCGAGGCCGACACCACGCGGATGTCGACGTGCGCGCGGTCGCCATCGAACAGGATCAGGTCCTTCGTGCTCCAGGATCCGTCGGAGCCGCCCTGGGCCTCGCACACGGTTTCCGGGCGCCCGCCTCCGACCAGGACCTTCTTGAGCTTGCCACCCGAGAAGAACCCGAGGTAGCGCCCATCGGGGGACCAGAAGGGCCGGCCGCTGCCTTCGGTGCCCGGCAGCGGGTGGCACTCGAGGTCGTCGAACGACCGCAGCCACAGCCTGGGGACCCCGCTCGAATCGGACGCCGCGAACGCCGCGCAGCGGCCATCGGGAGACACGCGCAACGGGCCCAGCGGCGAGAGCGACGAGGGCACGCGGATCTCGAAGCGCAGGACGCGGGGGTGCTGCAGGGCCGCACGCCCCCACAGAGAGCCGAACAGCGCGGCGGCCGCGAGCGACGCAGCGGCGATGCCCCCGCCGAGCCTTGCAGAGAGCCGGCGTCGCGCCGCGACCGGCGCGGGCGTGCCGGCCTGCGAGCCGCCCTCGGCGATCCAGGTGAGCTGCAGCTTCACGTCGTGCGCGGTCTGCACGCGCTGGTCGGGGTCCTTGGAAAGGCACGAGCGCACGAGCCGCTCGAAACCCGGCGGCGTCATGGGGGCGAGCGTGGCGAGCGGCGAAGGCTCGGAGGACATGATGGCGCCGATCAGGCTCGCCTGGCTCTTGCCCTCGAACGCCGGGCGCCCGCACGCCATCTCGTAGAGCACGCAGCCCAGCGACCAGACGTCCGAGCGCACGTCCGCCTCGCGCCCTTCGAGCTGCTCGGGCGGCATGTACTGGAACGTGCCGACGATGGCGCCCTCGGCCGTCAGGGGAGAGGCCACCGTGGGCGTGCGCGTCAGCGCCGCGATCGTCACCCCGCTGCCGCTCGCGGGCCCCGCCATGCCGGTCGCACGCGCGAGCCCGAAGTCCATGAGCTTGGCGCCGATCTTCGTCAGCATGACGTTCCCGGGCTTGAGGTCGCGGTGCACCACACCGGCCCGGTGCGCGCGGTCCAGCGCGTCCGCGATCTGCGTGCCGAGGCGGAGCACGTCCGCCATCGGCAGCGGACCGCGGTCGAGCCGCTGCGCGAGCGTCTCGCCCTCGACCAGTTCCATCACGAGGTAGTCGATCTCACCCTCGCGGCCCACGTCGTGCAGCGTGCAGATGTGCGGATGGTTCAGGCTCGAGACCGCGCGCGCCTCGCGCTCGAAACGCGCGCGTACGTCCGGGTTCGCCGACAGGTGCTGCGGCAGTACCTTGATCGCCACGCTGCGCCCCAGGCGCGTGTCGTTGGCGCGGTACACTTCGCCCATGCCGCCGGCGCCGAGCGGGGCGACGATTTCGTAGGGACCCAGACGGGTGCCGGGAGAGAGCGTCATTCGTGGAGGCTACAGGACCGCGCCCGCTTACGCTATGAGTTTAAACACGCATCATGCGGGACGTCCCGAAGGCCTTCCGGGCCTGGCGCGAGTGCGGTCTCACGTGAGCCACGGTCCGCAACCCGCCGGTCGCCACGGCCGGCGAATCCCCGCCGAGTTCCCGCTTCCCACGACCGCCCGCGCACGGGCATGATGCCGGCATGGGGGATACCACTGTTCCGCTTGCCGTGGGCCTGGTCGGCGCAGGGCCCTGGGCCGGGAAGGTCTACGCGCCCATGCTCGCCGCTGGCCCCGAGACGCGGCTGGCCGGCGTCTGGTCGCGGCGACCCGAGAGCGCGCGTGCGCTCGCCGGGGCGCATGGGAGCGTGGCCGCCGATTCGTTCGCGTCGCTGCTCGAGTGCTGCGACGCGGTCGCGTTCGCGGTGCCGCCCGATGTCCAGGCCGAACTGGGCGTGCAGGCCGCCCGCGCGGGTCGGCACCTCATGCTCGACAAGCCGCTCGCCTTCACGCTCGAGGAGGCCCAATGCCTGGCCCGCGCCGTGGACGACGCCGGCGTGGTGACCCAGCTCATGCTCACGCACCGGTACCGCCCGCGGACGATTGCCTTCCTCGCCGGAGCCGCGGCGTTCGAGGCGGCGGGCGCGCGGCTCGCGTTTCTCTCCGGAGCCTTCGTGCGCGGCCCCTACGCCGGCTCGTGGCGGCGCGAACGCGGCGCCCTGCACGACCTGGGCCCGCACGCGTTCGACCTGCTCGAGGCCGCGCTCGGCCCGATCGAGCACATCACGGGCCTGGGCGATCCGCGGCGCTGGGTCTCGCTGGCGTGCCGGCACGCCAGCGGCGCCGTGAGCGACCTGGCCCTGTCGGGCGTCATGCAGCTGCCCCGGACGGTGTTCCGTCTCGACCTCTACGGTCCCGCGGGCGCGCTCGAGTTCGACGCGGTCGCCGCGTCCGTGGACGACCCGCTGCCCCTGGCGCGGCGCACGTTCGTCGAAGCCGTGCGCGCCGGCCGCTCGCCGGCGCTCGACGTGCACCGGGGGCTCGTGCTGCAGGAGCTGATCGGGCGGGCCCTGCGCGCGCTGGGGTGACGCGGGGAGCGCGGCAGTTCACGCACCTGACCGGTGCCCTGCGTGAGACTGTCCGCGAGCGAAGGCCGGAACCGCGACCCGGCTGTCCGGCATCTGACGCACAGTCCGGCTGACCTGTTTGCGGCGGCTCCACCACGATCGTCCATCCACTCGTGGCGGTGTTCAACGGCAGCGCCGCGGTCCGGTTCCATTCGCTGTTCCACGAGCTGCGGGGATCTCCGATGGGTGGATGGACGCCGACCTGCGCGCGATGTTCCCATGCGCTCGACGCTGGCGAGCGCTTTTGTCCGCAGTGCGGCGCACCCACCGGCCCGCCGGGCGAGGCGAGCGCGGCGCCGACCGTGGCCGCGTCGCGCTCGACGCCGCACCCGCCGAGCGACCCGTCCAGTCTGGGGCACGGGCGCTTCGAGCCCGGTACGCGGCTCGGGGCGCGCCACCGCATCGTCGGCCTGCTGGGCCGCGGCGGCATGGGCGAGGTCTACCGCGCGGACGATCTCGAGCTGGGCCAGGCGGTGGCGCTCAAGTTCCTGTCCGAGCGACTGAAGCACGATCCGGAGACGCTCGCGCGCTTTCGCAGCGAGGTGCGGCTGGCGCGCCAGATCGCGCACCCGAACATCGCGCGTGTCTACGACATCGGCGAGGCCGACGGCCACGTCTTCCTGACGATGGAGTACGTGGACGGCGAGGACCTCGCCTCGGTGCTTCGGCGCATGGGCCGCCCGACCCGCGAGAAGGCCGTCGAGATCGCGCGCCAGCTTTGCCTCGGGCTCGCCGCCGCGCACGAGCGCGGCGTCCTGCACCGCGACCTGAAGCCGTCGAACGTGATGATCGACGGCCGCGGCCGCGTTCGCATCATGGACTTCGGGCTGGCCGCGCTGGCCGGCGAGATGGGCCCCGGGCAGCAGGTCGTCGGCACGCCCGCCTACATGGCACCGGAGCAGCTGGCCTCCGGCCAGGTGTCGGTGCAGAGCGATCTCTACTCGCTCGGCCTGGTGATCTACGAGATCTGCACGGGCAGGCGGGTACACGATACGTCCGATCGCGCGGAACTGAGCCAGCGTCATTCCACCGGCTCCATCCCGACACCTTCCAGCGTGGTCGAGGACATGGATCCCGTGATCGAACGCGTCGTCCTGCGCTGCCTCGAGAGCGATCCGCGTCTGCGGCCGCCGTCGGCATTCGCGGTGCTCGGCGCGCTGCCCGGCGGCGATCCGCTCGCAGCCGCGCTCGCGGCCGGCGAAACGCCCTCGCCCGAGCTGGTGGCGAACGCGGGGGAGAGCGGGGGGCTGGCGCCACTGGTCGCCACCGGGCTGCTGCTCGTTGCGTTCCTGTTGACGTGTCTGTCGACGTGGTTGTCCACGCCGCATTTCCGCCCGCTGCGCCAGTCGCCCGCTGCGCTGTCGTTCAGGGCGGCTGTCGTGCTGGACGCGCTTGGCTACGACCACCCGCCGCGGCACACGGCGGCCGGGTTCGCCTGGCGGCAGGAGTGGGTGGACCGGTTCGCGAAGCAGCGCCGCCCCGCGGACGCGCTCGCCACCGCGGGCCCCGCGTCGGTGTTCTTCTGGCGGCGCTTCGCGCCGCAGCAACTGGAACCGCGCGACATCCACAACTCCATCGTGCGCCTGACCGATCCGCCGCAGTCGGGGCCGGGCAGCACGGCCGTGCTGCTCGACGTGGACGGGCGGCTTGCGGGCCTGCAGGTCATCGCGCGAACGGACTCGGCCGGCCGCGCGCCGCGCGACGGTGGCGCCCGCAGCGCGGTTGTCCGCTGGGCGCCGCTGCTCGCGCAGGCGGGGCTCGATTCGGTGCGCCTCACTCCCGAGGCCCTCACCTGGGCTCCGCCGGTGGCGAGCGACACGACCGCGAGCTGGTCCATGCCCGCGCCGCGGCCGGCGGGCGGGCTCCTGCACGTGCGCGCCGCGGCGTACCGCGGCCGGCCCGTCTACTTCGCGATCGCGGATTCGCTCGGCTCGGCTACCGGAGCGCTGGAGGGCAGCGGCGAAGGGGGAGACTGGGACGCTGCGGCCTGGGTCAACTTCCTGATCTGGCTGGCCATGTGCGCCGGCGCGATCGTTCTCGCGCGCAGGAACCTGCGGCTCGGCCGCGGCGATCGCCGCGGCGCCTTCCGGCTGGCGGCGTTCGTGTTCCTCGCCACGGCGCTGGAGACCGTGTTCACCTGGAACGTTCCCGAGAACGGCGCCCAGGGTCTGATCGATTCGCTGCTCGGCGACCGGGCTCTCGGGCACGCGTTGATCCACTCCACCCAGATGTGGCTCGCCTACGTCGCGATCGAACCGTACGTGCGCCGGTTGTGGCCGCGCATGCTGGTGTCGTGGGCGCGCCTGTCGTCGGGAAGGGCGCGCGATCCCATGGTCGGGCGCGACGTGCTGGCGGGCCTGCTGCTCGGCGCCCTGGGCGCGGTCGTCGTTCAGCTGGGCGAGCGCGCCAGCGGCGCGCTCAAGCTGCCGGCCGTCATGGACGTCCTCGGCTCCACGGACATGGCATCGCTCGCGAGCTTCGGCGGCCTGGGCTTCTCGGTCGTCTACGACCTCAGCGTGATGGTGCTGACGGTGCTCATCACGCTGGTCACTTGCCTGCTGGTGCAGCTGTTCGTGAAGAACGACCGCGGCACGTTCCTCGTGGCCGGGGCGCTCTCGACGCTGTGGGCCGCCGCCGGGCTGATCGGGCCCACCAGCCCGTATCCGGTCCTTGAAGCCGTCGTGCCCACGGTGGTGCTCTTCGTCGCGCTGTTCCGCTTCGGCCTGCTGACGGCGATGGCGTGCACGTTCATCGGGTTCGTGCTCGGCACCGCGCCCCCCGCGTTCGATCCCGGCGCGTGGTACGGCGCGCGTGGCATGGTCGTGCTCGCGCTGCTGGGCGGGCTGATGGCGTTCAGCTGGTGGAGCGCGCTGGCGGGCCAGCCGATCATGGGCGACATGCTTCAGGAGAAGCGGCCGCAACGGACGTGAACGGTGCGGCGAATCGCCGCGGGGAGGTCGGGGACATGGAGCCTGGCAAAGCGTCGCCGTGGGATGCGCCGGGTACGGTCGCCGGATTCGCCCGGGCCGCTCCGAACGCAGTGCTGATGCGTCTGGCGCGGGAGGAGTTGCGGCGCGCCGGGGGCGGCCGGGCGCTCGACCTCGGCTGTGGCGCCGGACGAAATGCGCTCCCGCTGGCGCGCCTGGGTTGGGATGTCGTCGGCATCGACCTCTCGGCGCACATGCTCGACGGCGCCGCCCGGCGCGCGCGCGAGGCCGGGGAGGGTGGACGCCTTCAGCTGGTGCTCGCGGCGATGGACGAGCTCCCGGTGCGGGAGCGGACCTGCGACCTCGTGATCGCTCACGGGATCTGGAACCTGGCGCGCTGCGCGGCCGAGTTCCGGCGTGCGGTTCGTGAAGCGGCGCGCGTGGCCAGGCCGGGGGCGGGCCTGTTCGTGTTCACGTTCTCGAGGAATACGTTCGGACCCCGGGTCGAACCCGCGGTCGGTGGGGGGTTCGTCTTCACGGAACTCTCCGGGCAGCCGCAATGCTTCCTGACGAGGGAGCAGCTCGTCTCGGAGCTGGGTGACGCCGCGTTCGTGCCGCACCCCGGAGTGCCCCTGACGGAGTACAACCTGCCGCAACCCGGGATGCCGTTGATTGGAACGACGCCCGTGATCTACGAGGCCGCGTTTCGCTACGCGGGCTGATCAGGCGGGCGGGGCGTCCCTGCGGTCCAGGAGCATGATGAGCAGCATGCGCGCGGGTCCCGGCGCCTCGACCGCGTGCGGCACGCCGGCGGGCATGAGCACGATGGTCCCGGGAGTCGCCGCAGTGGGAGCGCCACCGATGGTGAGCGTGAGCGCGCCCTCCAGCACCAGCACCAGCGCGTCGAACGGTGACGTGTGCTCGGTGAGTCCCTGCCCCGCGTCGAAGGCGAAGAGCGTGACGCTGCCCCCCGCGGCTCTCGCAAGGATGCGGCTCGCGATTCCCTGCGCGGTCGGCGTGATGAGGGACGCGAGCAGCAGCGCTTCTGCGGGTGCGATCTGCACGGGTTTGGACATGCCGATAGTCTAGCCCGGAGTATTCATGAACCGCCAGCCGAGAGTGCGAGATGTGCGTCAGACGCAAGAGGATCGGCCGGCCGGACCCACCT
>CAIXRL010000096.1 GCA_903921835.1 Candidatus Eiseniibacteriota bacterium
CCGGCGTTCCCGGCAGGTGCGCCGCGCTGGCGCACCGCGCGCCCCGGGCTCGAAACCGCCGAGCTGGAGCTGCGGCCGGCCGGCGCGCGCTGGCGCACGCGCGTCACGCTCGTGCGCATGGATCCTGCGCGCTACCGGCTCACGCTGGCACTCGCGGCGGATGCGGGCGGCACGCGCGGCGCGTGGCGCGTGACCGACGCGCCCGCGGACGCAGCGTTCGCGTGCAACGCGGGCCAGTTCGCCGCGGGCCTGCCGTGGGGCTGGCTCGTGCGCGACGGACGCGAAGCGCTCGCGCCGGGGCCCGGCCCGCTCGCGTCCGCGGTGGTCGTGAACGGCGCGGGCGAGGTCGCGATCGTCCACGCGGATTCGCTCGCGGCGCGGCGCGCGGCCGGGGACGTGACGCTGGCGTTCCAGTCCTATCCCACGGTCGTGCGCGGCGGCAACGTGCCGCGCGAGTGGTGCGCAAGCGAGCGACTCGTGGACGGGCGCCATCGCGACGCGCGCCTGGCGCTGGGGCGAACGCGCGAGGGGCGACTCGTGTTCGCGCTCACGCGGCTCGAGACGCCGGGCAGCGTGCTCGACGACGTGCCCATCGGTCCGACCTCACCCGAGATGGCCGCGCTGATGTGCGCGCTCGGGTGTCCGGATGCCGTGCTGCTCGACGGTGGCATCTCGGGCCAGATGCTGGTCCGCAACGCGAAAGGCCACGCGCGCGTTTGGCAGGGACTGCGACGTGTCCCGCTCGCGCTCGTGGCCTTCCCGCGCTGACGAACTACTTCGATCCGGCCCCCGCGGGCGCCCCTCCACGCGGCGCGTCCCATGCCGTCGGCGGTGGGAACTCGATGATGGCGCCCGTGTACGGCTTCCCGGGCGGCACGATGTCCGGAACCCTGTGCTTCACCGCCGGGACGCTCATCAGGTACGCGGCGATCGCGTGCGCATCCGAAATCGTGAGCGTCGAGAAGTCCTGCCACGGCATCGGCGGCAGCACGGGCGACCCGTCCTTCTTCGCGCCGCTGCGAAACGCCCTCACGATCTCGTCCTCGCTCCAGCGGCCCAGGCCGGTGTCGAGATCGGGCGTCAGGTTGCGCGCGAACGTCACCCCCCACGGCCCGCGCCAGCCCATCTCGCTGCCCGAGAACATGCGCGCCGGATCCGGAGCGCCGTAGAAGTAACCCGGCGTGTGGCAATCCCCGCAGCCCATGACGGTCACGAGGTAGCGACCGCGCTCCACCTGCGCAGCGCGGCCCGCCGCGGAGGCCATGGCGTGTGCGGCTTTCGGTGCGGTGGCGCCCGCGGACGCGAGCGCCGCCGCGGCGGCCAGCAGCAGGACACCGACGAACATGAATCCAGGAGATAGAGCGATGTGCTTCATGTGACCCTCCCAACAAGGGCTTGCGGAGACCTGGCCCGGACGATTGATGAACCGCGGCCCGCGGGCGCGATCTGCGCGTCATCCGCTGCGAATCCTGACCGGCCGCTGCCTTCAGCGTGCGCGCAACACGCTTCCGGCGCGGCCGGCACGTATCCCTGCGTCCGATGCACGTCTCGCACTCGCGGTTCGCAGTTCATGAGTCGTTCGGGCTGGAGCGCCCGCTGGAGAGCGGCACGCTGGAAAGCACGCTGGAGAGCCCGCGTTGCGCAGCGCCGCGAATGCGGGCTAACGTGGCCGGCATGCTAGCCCTCGCGCTCGCCGCCGCCATGCAGTTCCTTCCCGTCGCCGCCGCCGGAATCCCGGACACGGCCGCCATCGTCCCCGGGCCGCAGGTGCTCGAGCTCGAGCTGGATCCCTCGCGCCCGACCTGGAACGGGAACCTGCGCGCGAGACTCTCCGTGCGCCGCGAGACCCGTCGCTTCGAGCTGCGGCTCGTGGGTCCGAATCCGAACCGGGTCGAGATCGTCGGCCCCACGGGCCGCGTGCCGCTCGCGTTCGGCTGGTATGGCCGCGACACGTTGCTGGTCGAGACCGTGGAGCCCCTCGCTCCCGGATCGGTGACGTTCAGCGTCTCGTTCACGGGCGTCTTCGCGATTTCCGGCCCCGGCCTGTCGCGCCCGGATGCGCGCCATGCCGTGCTCGAACGCGGCGCCGGCCGCGTCGTGCCGCTGTGGCCGACGGGCACCCCCGAGACGCCCTGGCGGCTTCAGGTGCACGCCCCGGCAATGTACGACGTGATCGCCGACCTGCCGCGCGCGACGCGCTCGCTGCAGCGCGACTGGGGCACGTGGGAGTTCGCCTCGGGCACGCCCGTGCCCGCCGACTCGCTGCGCGTGGAAGTGCGCCCGCTCGTACCGCACGCCGCGAAGAAGCGCGGCGGCGCGACCCGCAGGCCGCGCCGCCGCTGACGTACCGCTCGCCGTTCAGCGCGCGAGCC
>CAIXRL010000097.1 GCA_903921835.1 Candidatus Eiseniibacteriota bacterium
AGACTGCGTCGTCATCTCCTTCCACCCGGAGGAAGCCCAAGGTGAAGAGGAAATCCCCATCTAGTCCGACTGCGCGCGAGCGGCCACTCCGACGGCGCGTCGTTCCCGACGAGTGCACCGAGTGCGGCGCCACGATGCACGAGAGCACGGCTGCCATGAGCGTGCCGATCAACGGCGAGAGGATCGAAGTGCCCGGTATTCCTCACCTCGCCTGCCCGCGTTGCGAAAACACGCTGACGCTGTTCGCTGACGTCGAGGTCCTGCACCTCGCCGCGTTCGCGATTTACCGCGAGCGCCACGGACTGCTCGCGGCGACCGAGATCCGTGCGTTGCGCGTGCGCCGCCGGCTGACGCAGGCCAGGCTCGCGGCGCTGCTGCGGCTGGGCACTAACCCGACTTCGCCAGTTCGTCGACGATTCGGACTGTTTTCGTGGGGTTCGCGTCACCAAGTGATTGCGGCTGCGCGTGGGGCCCGCGGAAACGGCGTGTAGTGCCAACCTACCCCCTTGAAGTGCGCCTCCTGCCTGCGGGATAACCGTGGTGCCAAGGAGGCGCGCGTGTATCTCCGTCATTCGCGGATCCGCAAGGATGGCAAGACCCACACGTACTGGCGGCTGGTGCGTTCGGTGCGGCGTGGCGGCAAGGTGATGCAGGAGACCGTGGCGCAACTGGGCGAACTGGACGCCGAGGGGCGGGCGAAGGCGCGGGCGTTGGCGCGCACGATCACCGGCCGCGATGAACAACTCGAGTTGTTCGAGGACGCGGCGCACGATGCTCCCCCCGTTGCGGTGCGACTGCAGGAGGTGCGGCTGGAGCGTGGCCGCAACTTCGGGGACGTGTGGCTGGGCTGGACGCTGTGGCGGGCGCTGAAGCTGGACACGCTGTGCGCCGAGTTGCTGCCCGAGGGCCGCGAAGCGGTGCCGTGGTCGGTGATGGCGGCGGTGCTGATCATCGCGCGGTTGTGCGAGCCCTCGAGCGAGCTGCACATCGCCGAGGACTGGTTCCGGCGGACGGCGCTCGAGGACCTGCTGACGCTCCCGGCCGAAGCGGTGAACGAACAGCGGCTGTATCGCGCGCTGGACGAACTGTTGCCGCACAAGCGCGCCATCGAGAGTCACCTGAAGCAGCGGCTCGGGGAGCTGTTCGCGCTGGAATACGACCTGCTGTTGTACGACGTGACGAGCACGTACTTCGAGGGGCTGGCCGAGGGCAACGCGCTGGCCGCTCGCGGCTACAGCCGGGACCACCGGCCGGACTGCAAGCAGGTGTGCATCGCGCTGGTGGTGACGCGCGAGGGGATGCCGCTGGGCTACGAGGTGTTCGCCGGCAACAGGGTGGACGTGACGACGGTCGAGGAGATCGTCGAGACGATGGAGGCGCGCTTCGGGCTGGCGCAGCGGGTGTGGGTGATGGACCGCGGCATGGTGAGCGCGGACAACCTGACGTGGCTGCAGGCGAGCGGACGGCGCTACCTGATCGGGGCGGCGCGCAGCGAAGTGCGCAAATGGAGCCGGCAGTTGGCCGAGGAACGCGACTGGCAGACGGTGCGCGACGGCGTGGAGGCCAAGCTGTGCCAGGGTCCTGACGGCACCGAGACGTTCCTGCTGTGCCGCTCGCGGGAGCGACGCGAGAAGGAGCGCGGCATGCATGCGCGCTTCGCCACGCACATCGAGACGGCGCTGGCGGCAATGGGACGCCGGCTCGCGCGTGCGAAGCGCCCGCTCGACCGCAGTGCTCTGGAGCGTCAGATCGGACGTCTGCTGGAGCGCAATCAGCGCGCCGCGGCGCGCTATCAGATCCGCCTCGAGGAAGCGCCCGAGACGCCGGCGGGGTTGCGACTGGTGTGGGAGGCGCAGGCGGAGTGGGACGAGTGGGCGCGCCACAGCGAGGGCAGCTACGTGCTGCGCACCAACGTCACCGACTGGACACCCGAGTTGCTGTGGCAGACCTACGTGCAGTTGACCGAGGCCGAGGCCGCGTTCCGCATCCACAAGAGCGAGCTCGGGCTGCGGCCGATCTGGCACCAGAAGTCCGAGCGCGTGCAGGCGCACATCCTGGTGTGCTTCCTGGGCTATGTGCTGTGGAAGACGCTCGAGCAGTGGCAGAAGCGAGCCGGGCTCGGCCAGAGCCCGCGCACGATCCTGGACGAACTGGCGCGGATCCAGAGCTCCGACGTGGTGCTGCCGCTCGCCGACGGGTCGGGGCGCGAACTGCGTATCCGCTGCGTCGTGCGCCCCGACAAGGCGCAGACGCTGCTGCTCGATCGCCTCGGCCTGCGACTGCCGGAGCGGCTGCGGATCCCGGCGCGGATCGCCAAAATGTAGTGCCAACTTCGAGAGCTAAGTCGTTGCAATACCGAGATGCGGTCGCTCGAACTGGCGAAGTCGGGCTAACACGATCTCGCGCTGGGAAGCCGGCCGGAACGTGCAATCGGCGTCCATGGACGTACTGCTGCGGCTGGTGCGCGACGTACCCGGCACGCTCGACTACCTGCGCCGCCATCCGGTGTAGCGCCCGCGTGCAAAGCGGCCGCCCCCTCGCGAGGGCGGCCGTGACTTTGCATGGCGGGC
>CAIXRL010000098.1 GCA_903921835.1 Candidatus Eiseniibacteriota bacterium
ACGTCATCCGCTGCGAAGCTCGACCGGCCGCTGTCCTCATCGTGTTGACAACACGGCTGCGGCGCGGCCGGCCGATCTTCTTGCGGCTGACGCACATCTCGCACTCACGGCTGGCGGTTCATGAATACTCCGGGCTAGAGTTCCGAACGGGACGGGTGGCGGCCGTGAACGCCTTCGGCGGGCGCAACCGGGGCGGAGGGCTTGCGCACACTCCTCCAGCCTGCGGTTTCGAACTGTGCGCGAGCCGCCGCCCGGCCTGGCTACCGCTCGCCCGCGACCCCGGCAGGCTCGCATTCCACTCCGGCCCCGGCGATCTCGTCCCCCACGCACAGCACCACGAGCGTGCGGTCGTCCTGCGCCTCGACGGCCCCGAGGTGGCGTTCGACCTCCGCCAGCAACCGCTCCCCGATGTCGCGAGCCGCGAGCGGCAGCGGCAGCGATTGCACGAACTCCGCCACGCGCGACTCGCCGAACAGCTCGCCGTCGCGGTTGGTGGCCTCGCTGATGCCGTCGGTGTAGAGCACCAGCACGTCACCCGGCACGAGGGCCACCGTGGACTGCCCGAGCACGACGTCCTCCATGACTCCGAGCAGCAGACCTCCCTGCTCGAGCCGGAGCACCTCGCCGTCCGCTCGCAGCAGCACGGGCCAGTTGTGACCCGCGTTGCAGTAGGTGAGCTGTCGCCCGTCGCCATGCACGCGCGCGAGGAAGAACGATGCGAACTGCTGCGTCGCGGTGCTGCGGTAGACGAGCGCGTTGACGTTGCGCAGGATGGTGTCCACCGGCGTGGTGCCGCTCGCCTGTGTCCGCAGCGCCGCCTGCAGCATGCTCGAGAGCAGCGCCGCGGGAACGCCCTTGCCCGCGACGTCCGCGATCGCGAGCAGGAACGAACCGTCCTCGCACGGCACCACGTCGTAGTAGTCCCCGCCGACCTGTCGCGACGGCAGGTTCACGGCATGCACCTGGCAGCGTGGCAGTGGCGGGAAGTCGGTGCGCAGGAACGTCTGCTGGATCTGCTGCGCGAGGTGGAGTTCCTCCTCCATGCGCGCCCCGGCGAGCCGGTCGCGCATCAGCAGCGCGTTCTGCAGCGACACGCCCATCTGGCTCGCCAGAGCGCCGAGCAGCGCGACGTCCTCGCTGGTGTAATCGGTGGCGGTGAGCTTCGCGCCCAGCAGCAGCATGCCCAGCGCCTCGCCGCGCCAGCGCAAAGCCACGACCAGTGAGATCCCCAGCCGGCCAACGAGCAGTTCCCGATCCTGCCGGCGCAGGCCGTCCACGGGGTCGGCCAGCCGAAAACTCGTTTCGCCCGGCGAGAGCCGCGGCAGGATCGTGGCGAGGTGGGCGAGCGTCGCGTCGTCGAGCGCTTTCCCCGCCCCCGCACGCCCCACCGGCCCGTCCTGCGTGAACGCCACGACGTACGCCGTGCGCAGGAGCAGCGCGTCGGCGAGCGTGCGGATGGAGCGCGTCAGCAGGTCCTCGAGATCGATCGTGGTCTGCAGGTCGCTGCCGAGCCGGCGCAACACGTTGCGGTAGTCTCCGGGATCGCGCAGGAACAGCCTGTCGAGCGACTCCTCGAGCCGGCCGATGGCGGGCTGGAAGAGCGTCAGCGCCATGATCAGGAAGACCGGCTCGATGACCCGCGCATCCACGCCGAACGACCCCGCGACGAAGCGGTTCAGGCGGTCCACCATGAGCAGGTAGACGCCGATCACCACCGCGGTCGCGAGCGCGTAGAGGATACCGCGCCGCGCGAGCAGCTTCGCGTCCAGGAACTTGTGCCGCACGATCGCGTAGGCGATCGAGCCGGAACCCACGAGCAACGCGCCGGTCGTGAGCACGGTCTGCAGGACACGATCGAGCCGGCGGCTGAGCAGCGTGGGCACGAGCGTGGACGACGCATAGAGGACCAGGCAACCGGCGAGCCCGATCGCGATGGCGCCGAGCTGCCGGCGGATGCGCGGCACGTCGGTGCGCCGCCAGCTGCCGGCCAGCACCGCGATGGCGGCGCCGCCGAAGCAAAGGTCCACGAGCGAAAACAGGGCACGGTGAACGCCGAGGAAGATGCGGCCGAAGACCGCGAGCACCGCGAGCACCGACCGCAGGGCGCCCGCGGACGCGAGCGACGGCGCATGCCCCGCGCCCCAGCCGCTCATGGAGAAGACCAGCAGGAGGTGCACGAGGTGTGGCGCGAAGACCAGCGCGAGGAAGCCGTTCCAGCGCAGGCCCTCGGGCAGGCGGAACGTGCGCAGGAACACGTGTTCCCCCGGGAAGATGCTCGCGAGCACGAACGCCGTCGGGAAGAACAACTCCCATAGCCAGGCTGCCCTCTCGATCACGGCTGCGCCTTGCGAGGCCGCCGGCTGCAGCAGGGCAAAGCCGGCCAGCACGGTGCCGAAGCCGCCGAAGAAGAGCAGCATGGAAACGACGAGGTTCAGCCGCTGGTGCGGGTTCTCGCGCAGGATGACGAGCCCGAGAAGGAACACGAGCCCGCCGAGCACGAGGGTGACGCTCGCCAGCAGGTGGGTGCTGTTGGTCATCAGCCCGGTCCTGTCCTCCGGTGGAACACGCCTGCCCTGCGTCGAACGGTTCTCCGCGGGTTTCGCCGCGCGGCCCTGAGCGCGCCCGGTGTGTCCCGGTCGGCCCCACCGCCGTCAAACCACTCCTGCAGCCATGAACACAGGCCCGCCCCCCGGGCTACCGGCGCTTCGTCTTCCCGGCTGCCGCCCTCTTCGTGTGGCGCGCCACGACCTGCGAGGTGATGCCGCCGCGCACGTTGAAGCGCCCGATCACGGTGAGCCGCCGCGGTCCGAGAGCCTTGACGAGGTCGTCGAGGATCTGGTTGGTGACCTGCTCGAAGTAGTGCCCCTCGTCGCGGAAGGACCACAGGTAGAGCTTGAGCGACTTGAGCTCCACGCAGCGCTTGTCGGGCACGTACAGCACGATGATGGTGCCGAAGTCGGGCTGGCCCGTCACCGGGCAGACGGCCGTGTACTCCGGACACTCGTGGCGGATCCAGTACTCGCGATC
>CAIXRL010000099.1 GCA_903921835.1 Candidatus Eiseniibacteriota bacterium
CAGTGGCGCAAGTCCTACGCCTTCCAGCGCGCGGGCGACTCGCTGATCGTGGCGCGGCCGGACCTGTCGGAAACGTTCGTCGGCGTGCGGTGCCTGCCGTGAGCACCTTCATCGACGCGGGCTGGCGCTGCACTCCGTCGGCCTACCCCGAGCCGGTGCGCACAGTCCTACTCACGGCCTGCGCCGAGATCGGCGTCTGCGAGGTGCCACCGGGCAGCAACGCTGGCGCGCTCGTCGAGCGGTACACCTTGCCGGAGAAGGGCATCCCGTGGTGCGCGGCCTTCGCCAGCTACTGCTGGGCGCGCGTCGAGGGTGGAAGCCCGTTCGACCGCAAGTTCTCGGCCCTCAAGTTCATCGAGTGGGCGCGGGCCAACGGGCGACTGGTCAAGGTTCCGCAGGAAGGGGACATCGCTTGCGTCCTGCACGCGAACGGGCACGGGCACGTCGGTATCGTCGCTGGCTTGCTGCCGCCCGACGGGATCAGCACCATCGAGGGGAACTCGAAATTCCCGGGCGAGCCGGATGCAGTGCGTGGGCGCGTCCACAGGATCAAGGACTGGGACTTCTACGTGCGCCCGACGGGGGACCTATGACCCAAGACGACGGCAGCGACATCCACGGCCAGGTGAGCACGGGCGACTCGACCACGGGGCGCCACACGCTGATCTCCCTGGCCGAGGCGCGCGGGGAGGCGCCGAGCGTCACGCAGACCGGGCGGTTCGTTCGCGCGCTTCGCTGGGCGACGCAGTGGAAGGTGCTGTTGCCCTTCCTCGTGGCGCTGCTCGGGGGCGCCAGCACCGCGCTGGGGTGGGTCTGGAACGCCCGCCTGAACGCCCACGACGAGAAGGCGCACGCTCCGCTGATCCAGCGCCTCGACGGCATTGAGAAACGAAACATCACGTCGGACCTGACGCAGGCTCGCATCGAGCAGAAGGTCGACGACATCCTGCGATTCATGCCGCGCGCCCACGTCGCCGCGGCCCAACGAACGGAGACCCCATGACCCGCTTCCTCGCCCTCCTTGCCCTCCTGCTCGCGCCCGCGCTGGCGCTCGCCGACCCGCTGCCCACCGGCAAGCCCGACTCCGCCATCGCTGCGCCGACGCTGCCCAAGGCGGACGCCGCGGTTGCCCCCGTCGCCGCGCCGACCATCACCACCACGGTTGCCACGTCGACCACCACCACGAAGCCCGCCCTGCCCGGCGTCGACACCGACCCGGCCGGCTACGTGTCCGCGGCCCAGCGGGCGGCCGACGAGCACCAATGGGCGCTGCTGATCTCGCTGCTCCTCGCCGGCCTGGCTTTCGCCGCGCGGCGATTCCTGCCCGGGATCGCGTGGGTACAGTCCCGCGTGGGCACACTCGTCTTGCCCCTTGCCGCCGGGCTCGCTGCCGCCTCGGAGCGGCTGTACCAGGGCGCGCATGCGGGCGGCGTGATCGTGGCGGGAGTGGTCACGGCCCTGCTCGCTGCGGGGGCCATGATCAACCCCAAGAAGCCCGAGGCCAACGGAACGAAACTCAGCATCCCGGACAGCCACTTCGGCGGCTGGCTGCTCCCGCTCCTGTTCTGCGTGCCGTTCATCTACGGCTGCCACAACCCGATCGACGTGGCCCGCCAGTCCCTCGCCGCAACGGAGCGCGCGATCTCGGCCTCCACCACGTCGCTGCAAGCCTACGACCTGACCGCGCAAGAGCAGATCCTCGCAGCCAACCCGGACCCGGCAGCCGCCCGCGCGGCCATCGACGCCTACCGGGCCAAGCGCGCGACGGTGGTCAAGGTCATCGCCGACGCCGCGGCAGTCTGCGCCGTGGGGCATCCCCTGATCGACGCGGTGGAGGCGGGCGTCAAGAAGCAGACCGACCTCTCGGCGTGGATGGCCACCTTGCTTGACCTGGCCACGCAGATGATGGCGGCCCTCAAGGCGTTCGGAGTGCCGCTCCCGGCTGTGCTGGGAGTCGCCCCGATCCGCGTTCCTGATGTGCGCTCAACGTGGGCGCTCTCCTACTCCTACCCGGTCTGGAGGTAGCCCATGGACCCCGCCACCATCGCCACCCTGCTCGCCCTCGCCTCGCAGCTCGTGGCCATCGTCGCCAAGGCGATCCAGGACCGCAACGCGGACAGCGCCGCGATCAAGTCCGACCTCGCCGCGGCCCTGGCCGACTTGCAGGTCAAGGTCGCTGCGCTCGCGCCGGCCCTGGCCACCAACGACGCGAAGATCGACGCCGCCCTGGCGGCCAAGTGACCCCCG
>CAIXRL010000100.1 GCA_903921835.1 Candidatus Eiseniibacteriota bacterium
CGAAATCTACGTGCGCTCGTATCCCTCGGCCGGCTTCCGCCGGCAGCTATCCACGACCGGCTTCAGCGGCGTGTCGAACGCGAGCGCCATCGACTGGTCGCACGACGGTCGCGAGATCCTCGTCGCCTCCAACGACATCGTGGCGTACCCCGCCGAGCCGGGGCCGACGCCGATCATCGGCCCGGCGCGGCGCCTGTTCACCGCGCCGGCCGCGGCCATCGCGATCTGGCCCACCGCAGACCACCAGCGCTTCCTCGTGAGCCTGCCGCTCGCGACCACGGCGCCGCCCCAACTCACGGTCGAGGCCAACTGGCCGGCCGCGCTGCGCACGCACTGACCGCCGCGCACTCTTCCTCACGCGCGCGTGCTGAAGCAGGAGGTGTTCATCGTGGAGGGCCTGGAGAAGCTGAAGCGTGCGATCCGGGACCTGGACTCCGCCCTGAACATCCTCGAACGCGGCTGACTGCATTGGAAGGGGAGGACATCCGTTCCCTACCGTAGCCGACACAGTCACGCGAGCATCGAGACCAAGCAGCGATACGCGAGGCTTTCGGATGAAGCGGTGATGAGGGAAGCACACAGAATCGGGGGGCAACAATGAATCGGCCGCTCTTCGCGTGTCTGGCAGTTCTCGCAATGATCGCTCCCGCGGTGGCAAGCGGAGCCGAGGGGGGATATCGCGAATCCCTGCGGGGCCTTCGTGGTGTAGACGTCTCCGTGACGGTTGAATCTCCCGAGGCCCCGTTCGGACAACTGGTCTCTGGGGAAACGCTAAGAAGTAAGATCGAGCTCAAGCTCCGCACGTCGGGATAACTGTCTACGAGAATCTGGCGGCCAACACGGATCCTCGATGGGGCTCTTTCGTCCTCACAGTCAATGCAGTGGAGGCTCCGACTGGACTGTCGGACCAGAAGGAACCGCTCCTGTACGCGATCGCAATGAGACTTTGCGTGAGTCAGCGACTTTGGGTCGTGAATAAGGGCGCCGTTACCAGAGCCTTGATCGGAGATACTTGGCAGCGATCGTCGGTCCTGTGCTACGGGAGGCAGGCACTTGCAGACGGTGGACTCAACTCCGAGGTGAACGATTGGATTGATGGATTCCTCAACGACTGGCTAGCGTCCCACGGCAAGTGACCGTAGCCAGCACCGTAGCCAGTCAGTTTCGAGGCACCTGCGAAAGTGCCAGAGGTGCCTTGCGTAACTCCAAGCCACAAGCGATAGTGCCGGGCTCGTGGCCCCGTAGCTCGGACGGATAGAGCAGCGGTTTCCTAATCGCTCCCGGGCGTTTTCGGAGCGAATCGAACACATTCACGTAATCCATTGGTGGCAGCGCTCATGTCGAAGCCCTCGCGTCAGATGCCGGCGCGGGGGCTTCGCGGTTGAGCGGACAGAAGAGGACACGAGCGGACAGGCTTTGACACGGTTCTCGTAGCCAAGGTTGTAGCCACTTCGAGCTGCGATCTTGGGAGTGAATGCTCTGTCGGCAACGGCCCGAGCCGGGTCAGCCAGTTCAGCCGGGCGCGTTCGAGAAGGCATGGTCGGGCGTGCCACCGGTCCAGGTCATTGCGGGCTGGCTGGGTGCTTCCAGCCACGGCGCCGTTCGATGCCACCCAGGCACCGGCGTCCAGTGGGACAAGATCACCGGGGCGTCGGCACGACGTATTGCCGTGGAGCGGGCTATTCGATCACCGCCGCCCGCATCGTCCGCCGGCTCGCTCCCTGAGTCAGCCGCACCCAGTAGAGGCCGGGCGCCACTTTGCGGCCCCCGGCGAGATTCACCGTGTGCCGCCCAGCGCCCAGCAGGCCGACCTCGCGCGCCAGCACGCGCCGCCCGCTCACGTCCAGCAGCTCGAGTCGGGCTGCGGCTCCGGTCGGCAGCGCGAACGCCACGTGGAGCCCGGCTCCACTTGCGGGGTTCGGCTGCGCGCCCTCGAGGGCGAAGGCGACCGGGATTTCGCCGCCCACCCCGGTTGTCTGACCGGGCATGATCAGCGCAAAGCTGCTTTCGTTGCCGTTCACGTCCACCGCGCTCAGCTTGTAGTAGCCGCCCGCGGCGCCCGCGTCCGCGTAGCTGGTGGCGACGGGCGTCGCGATCCGGTTGCCGATGGCGGGGGTGAAGCCCGCCGAGGTTCCGCGGTACAAGCGGTAGGAACCGAGGTCGGCCTCGGTGTTCGCAGCCCACGCCAGATTTGTCTGGCCACCCGCGTATGAAGCGGTGAGCAGCGTCGGCTGCGCCGGCGCCAGGTTGTCCACCGACTGGCCGCTGGCGGGCAGGCTGATGAACCAGATCGAAGGCGTGGTGGTGTGAGCGGTCACCTCGAAGTCATTCGGCGCCGCATTGGAAATGGTTGGAACCGCGACCACGTACTGGGCCTGCTGCAGCGCCGGAACGCTCGCCACTAGCTCCCAGGTCCCGGGCGGGAACGCGGAGGCGATCCCTACCGGAAGGGCGGCCCGCAGTGACTCGGTGAGCGGCACACCCAGTCGAGTCGTGAGTGCCGCGTCCGGATTCGTCTTGCCGGCACGCGCGGCAATCGTACCCGGGACGTGCCTCCAGACGCCGTACGTCGCCACCGGGGTCGCGCTATTGGCATCGTCCATGGTGGAGAGCCTGAAGGTCACACGGAGCCAGCCGCCCTGATCGTTGGGGATGTCCACCACGCTCAGGATCAGGGGGGGGGAAGTTAAACGGGCCAACCCGCACCCGCCCGCCAGCTTCCGTGAGGAACCGGGCGATGAACGTGGCAGCCGCGTCCACGACGATCGGCTGCAGATTCGTATACGCCGTCGTCCCGCGCAGGCTGTTGGCGGCGGAGACGACGCCGATCACCCCGGTCGTGCCGCTGCCCCAGGTCGCGGCACCTGCGTCGACGATGGCTCCATCGTCCCAGCCTGCGCTGGCGACCACATAACTGCCGATCGAAAGCGCCGTCAGGCCGCCGCCGACGAAATCGGCGGCCGTGGAGCCGACGAGGCTGTTGGCGGCGGAGACCACACCGATCACGCCCGTCGTACCGTTCCCCCAGGTCGCGGCGCCCGCGTCGGTGACCGCACCGTTGTCCCAGTTCGGGCTTCGGACCACGTAGTTGCCGTTCGAGAGCGCCGCCACGCCATAGCCACCCACCATATCGCTGGCAGTGGAGCCGACCAGGCTGTTGGCGGCGGAGACCACCCCGGTCACCCCGGCCGTGCCGCTGCCCCAGGTCGCGGCACCCGCGTTGACGACCGCGCCGTTGTCCCAGCTGCCGCTGGAGACCACGTAGTTGCCGTTCGAAAGCGCCGTCACGCCACCGCTGCCGACGTTGTCGCCGGCTGTGGCGCCAACCAGGCTGTTGGCGGCGGAGACCACCCCGGTCACCCCGGCCGTGCCGCTGCCCCAGGTCGCGGCACCCGCGTTGACGACCGCGCCGTTGTCCCAGCTACCGCTGGAGACCACGTAGTTGCCGTTCGAGAGCGCCGTCACGCCACCGCTGCCGACGTTGTCGCCGGCTGTGGCGCCAACCAGGCTGTTAGCGGCCGAGACCGCGCCGGTCATCCCGGTCGTGCCGCTGCCCCAGGTCGCGGCGCCGGCGTCGACGATGACGCCGTTGTCCCAGCTGCCGCTGGCGACCACGTAGTTGCCGTTCGAGAGCGCCGTCACGCCAGACGTGCCAACGTTATCGTCGGCCGTGGAGCCGACCAGGCTGTTCGCTGCGGAGACCACGCCGGCCACCCCGGTCGCGCCGCTGCCCCAGGTCGCGGCGCCCGCATCGGTGATGGCGCCGTTGTCCCAGCTCGGGCTGCGGACCACGTAGTTGCCATTCGAGAGCACCGTGACGCCATAGCTGCCAACGTAGTCGCCGGCCGTGGAGCCGACCAAGCTGTTGGCGACGGAGACCACGCCGCTCACTCCGATCGTGCCGCTGCCCCAGGTCGCCGCGCCCGCGTTGATGACCGCGCCCTTGTGCCAGGTCTGGCTGACGACCACGTAGTTGCCGTTCGAGAGCGCCGTCACACCAGCGTAGCCGACCATATCGCTGGCCGTGGTGCCGACGAGGCTATTGACGGCGGAAACCACCCCCCTCACCCCGGTCGTGCCGCTGCCCCAGGTCGCTGCGCCCGCGCTGATGACCGTGCCGCTGTGCCAGTTCGGGCTGCGGACCACGTAGTTGCCATTCGTGAGCGCCGTCACGCCGTAGTTACTGACCTGGTCGCTGGCCGTGGAGCCAACCAGGCTGTTGACGGCGGAGACTACCCCGGTCACGCCGGTCGCGCCGCTGCTCCAGGTCGCGGCACCCACGTCGTTGCCCGTACCGCTGTCCCAGTACGGGCTGCAGACCACGTAGTTGCCGTTCGAGAGCGCCGTCACGCCACCGCTGCCCACCATATCGCTGGCTGAGGAGCCGACAAGGCTATTGGCGGCGGAGACCACCCCGCTCACCCCGGTCGTGAAGCTGCCCCAGGTCGCGGCGCCCGCGTCGACGATGACGCCATTGTCCCAGCTGCCGCTGGCGACCACGTAGTTGCCATTCGAGAGCACCGTCACGCCGCCGCTGCCGACCATATCGCTGGCTTTGGAGCCGACCAGGCTGTTGGCGGCGGAGACCACCCCGCTCACGCCAGTCGTGCCGTTGCCCCAGGTCACGGCACCCGCATTGACGACCGCGCCGTTGTCCCAGTTCAGGCTGCAGACCACGTAGTTGCCGTTCGCGAGCACCGTCACTCCACTGGAGCCGACCTGATCGCCGGCCGTGGAGCCGCGCAAGGTGCTGATCAGGGCACCCGTCGAGCCGTTGAACAGATACACGGCGCCCGCGTCCGTGCCACCGGCGTCGTCATAGGGAGACGTGATGACCACGTTGCCCCTGCTCAACGCCACTACGGTGGCCCCGAACTGATTGCCGGGCGCGGGATGGGGATCGACAAACTCCGGGAACGTTGCTGCCTGCAGCGTGCCGGCGCCCGACAACATCGCGCAGCACGTGGCCGACGCGAGCGTTGCGCGACGAATGAGTGTTCCGAAGTTCATGGGGCTCCTTCTCCGCTACAGGAGGGCAGCGAGGAGCGCGATCGTGAAGACCATCACTCCTTTCTGCCCGACCCGGTGCGTTGGTGCGGCGCGGCCGCGATCCGGGTGCGAAACATGGCAAACTGGACACAGCACAGGCACGGATGGATGCCTGGGGACCGAATCGGCCCGGTGCAGGACAATGGCTCTCTAATGATAGCCAGTTTGCCCCCCCCCAGGATATTCAATGATATCCACGAGCGCGCGCAGGGCATCAAGCGAAGCCTGGGCCTTTGAGCGGGCGCGGCTCTGGCAGGCGCGTAGTAGCCACTTCGGGGGCAGTCGGAGTGCGGGCACGAGATCCGGGTCATAGAACCCAGTGGGTTGGAGTACATTGCCGTGATGGCACTCACTCCCGGCACCCGACTCGGCCCCTACGAGATCGTCGCCCCACTTGGCTCCGGCGGCATGGGCGAGGTCTTCCGCGCCAGAGACACGCGGCTCGGACGCGACGTCGCGGTCAAGGTATTGCCGCAGAACCTCTCCGCTAATCCCGAGCTGCGCGCGCGTTTCGAGCGCGAGGCGAAGACCGTCTCCTCGCTCAACCACCCGCACATCTGCACGCTGTTCGACGTCGGGCTCGAGGGCGATACCGACTACCTGGTCATGGAGCTGGTCGAGGGCGAGACGCTGGCCCAGCGGCTTGCCAAGGGCGCGTTGCCGGCGGCGGACGTGCTCAGGCTCGGCGCCCAGATCGCCGACGCACTCGATCGCGCTCACCGCGCCGGCGTGATCCACCGCGATCTCAAACCCGCCAATGTGATGCTCGCGAAAAGCGGGGCGAAGCTGATGGACTTCGGGCTGGCGCGCGCGACCGGCATGTCGGAACCCTCCGGTGGCAGCGGGCTCACGCAGGCGGCGCTCACCCGGTCGCCGACGGTGGCCGCGCCGCTCACCGCCGAGGGCACGATCGTCGGCACGTTCCAGTACATGGCGCCCGAGCAGCTCGAAGGCAGGGAAGCGGACGCACGGTCGGACATCTGGGCGCTCGGGTGCGTGTTCTACGAGATGGCGACGGGGAAGCGGGCCTTCGAGGGCCGGAGCCAGGCGTCGTTGATCGCCACGATCATGAACACGGAACCCGCACCGCTTGGTACGCTTGCCCCCCTGGCGCCACCGGCGTTTGAACGGCTGGTGAGGCAATGCATCGCCAAGGATCCCGACGACCGCTGGCAGTCGGCGGGAGACCTGAGCCGGGAGCTGCTGTGGATCGCGGATGCGGGCTCGCGCGCCGGCGTGCCGGCCCCGGTGTCGGCCCAGCGCGCGAGCCGCGAGCGAATCGCCTGGCTGCTCGCCACCGCCCTCGCGGTGGTTGCCGGCACCTCACTCTTCCTCGCGCTGCATTCGGGCAATCGCTCGGGCGGGCAAATGGCGTTCCGGCAACTGAGCTACCGGCCGATGGCTATCTTCCGGGCCGCCTTCGCTCCGGACGGCAAGACGATTGTCTACAGCGCGGCACGTGAGGGCAACACTCCCGAGATCTTCACCGTCCGCCCCGAGTATCCCGAGCCCCAGACGCTCGGACTGCAAAGCGCACAACTTCTCTCGGTTTCCTCGACGGGGGAGTTGGCCGTGCTCACTGGGGCGCGTTACCTCGCCCATCGGGTCTTCACCGGCACGCTGGCTCGCATGCCGCTGGGCGGCGGCGCGCCGCGAGAGATTCTTGAGAATGTCCGAGAAGCCGACTGGTCGCCGGACGGCTCGCAGTTGGCGATCATCCGCTCCGTCCAGGGCAAGGACCGACTCGAGTACCCGATCGGCCACGTGCTGTGCGAATCCGGCGGGTACGTGAGCGATTTACGTGTGTCACCCCGGGGAGACCGAGTTGCGTACTTCGAACATCCGTCCCGCTGGGACGATCGCGGTTCGTTGAACGTCGTCGATCTCCACGGTAGGAAGACCGTGCTCTCGGGTGGCTACTGGGGCGAGGAAGGAATCGCTTGGACGAGGGACGGCGCGGAGGTTCTGTTCTCGGCGAGCTACGGCGGCTACGCATGGACGATGTACGCGGTAACGCTGGCCGGCAAGCGGCGCGTCGCCCTCGAAAGCGCGGGAGGGCTGACGATCCACGACGTGGCCCGGGATGGACGCTGGCTCGCGACCCGGGATGATCAGCGCTCTGGGATAATGGTCCACACTCCAGAGTCGAGGGATGATCGGGATCTCTCTTGGCTCGATCTTTCCGAAGCTGCGATTCTCTCGCAAGATGGGCGGACGGTCGTGTTTTGCGAGGCAAGCGCCCCAATGGGGAATGACTACGCGGTGGGTCTCCGAAAGACCGATGGATCGCCCGTGGTGAGGCTGGGGGATGGAACCCCCACGGACTTGTCCTCGGACGGCAAATCGGTGCTCGCGGTGGTCGCCTCCACGCCGCCGCAGGTCGTGATCTATCCCACGGGGGCGGGCGAGCCCCGGCGTCTCGATCGAGGCAAGTTGGAGAACATCGAGTCCGCGCAGTGGTTCCCGAACGGCGACAGCGTCCTGATCTGCGGCAACGAGCCAGGCAGGGCAACGCGATTCTACGTCCAGAACCTGGCAGGCGCCCCCCCGCGCGGTGTGACCCCCCCCGGGAACCAATAGCGGAAGGCTCTCGCCGGATGGCAAGTTCGTCTTGGCGAAGGGACCCGATTCCAAGTATTTCCGTTACTCGCTCTCGGGCGGCGAGCCGCGGTCCATGCCGTGGCTGTCGGAACGCGAGATCGTCATCCTCTGGACTGCAGACGGGCGCTCGGTGATTGTGAGTAGCGACGCATTGATTCCCAGTCGCGTCGAACGCGTCGATCTCGATAGCGGGCGCCGAACCCTCTTCAAGGAGATCGCACCACCGGACCGAGTTGGATTGATGTCGGTTGGTCTTAGCTCTTTCGCGCAGGACGAACGATCGTACGCCTACGGATTCACCCGGCAGCTGTCGACCATGTTCGTCGTGGAGAGTAAGAAGTGAGGGCAGGCTGCCTGGCATTCACGACGGCTGAAGCCCCCAAGGCACGAGTCGCGAGCACGCTTCGCACAGCGGTCTGATGGACCGGGCACCTGTTTGATTCCGTCGTGGAGCGAACTGCGTTATCGTGATGCGCTACGGCCCCGTAGCTCGGACGGATAGAGCAGCGGTTTCCTAACTCCTGTATTGGGAAACTCGCGAAAACCAGAAGCTCGCGCGCAAGTCACAGGAACACACGCCAAAGCCTCGGATTCACTGGTCGGAAGTGGGGTCGCCCGCCCTGGGTGATCTGGTCACGAGTGGACACGGATGGACTGTGCCGGGCGTTGAGGGGTAGCCAAGGGGTAGCCACGAAGGGCAGCGGTCTACCGTGTGCCTGCGAGTGATCCTCGGGCAGGCAGCTGGAGTAGACTCGCGGCGGAGGAACGCTTGGTCCGCAAGATTGCCGATTCGCAACTTCCAGACCGGTGCTTCGAGGACTACTCTCGCTATCGTGCGCGACAGAACTCAGCGCGATCCGTAGGGTCGCACCTTCGTCCGTGTTCCTTGGAAGAGGCCCGCCATGCCAAACAAACTCGCGTTTCCCGCGCTCGCAGCCGCCGTGGTCTTCGCGCTCCCAGCGGCGGCGGCGCATGGCCCCACAAACGCGAGTGCCGCCTTCAAGACGATCGGCCTCTACGCCGACCGCGCTTCGGCCGCTAACACATCCGATCATCTCAATTTCTCTGGCTACCCGTCGACGCTGGCCAGCCCGCCGCCGCTCGTGGTAACGAGGCCGACGCCGGGCTCGGCGGACACCATGGCAATTTTCAACAGCTTCGCGAAGGACGCGACCTACTTCGAGGTCAACGGTAGCCAGCCGCAGTCATTTGCCACCTACGCCGTCTCCCCTCCCCAGTACGCGACGTCGCTTGGCTCGCTGCTCATGGGGGTCAACATCTACCATGGCTTCAACACGTTCAACGACTACGGCAAGCAACTCGCCTCCGCCACGATAACCTACGTCGACGGCGATACGAGCGTCGTGAGGTTCCATGCCTACGGGGAGGTCAGGGACTATTGGGACAGCGGTCCGACCAACTGCGGCGGCTTGCAGTACATCATGAACGACCGACCGTCAGACCCGCTTACCAGCTACATCTACGAAACTGGCGGCCAGTACTTCGACGCGCAGGAGTCCCGGCTCCCGAAGAACAGACGCGGCAAGCGCGTCGCGAGCATCACGCTCGCCGGCACGTATCTTCCCCATAGCTGCGGCGTCTTCGCCGGTTCTCGCCTATCCGGGCTCTCGGTCTGGTCGAACTTCCGACTCGCCAAGGCGTCGGGAGCGGATTCCGTGGTGAGACAGTCGCAGACGACCGGTCACAACCACGGCGGGTACCTGTTCAACAACGAAGTCGTTGGCTGGCGACGACACACTGACGGGACCGGCTGCAAGATTGCGTCTTTGGCGGTCGCCTACACGTACTCGGGGTTCGACTGCTCCGTCGATAGCCTCAACGCGTTTCTCCAGCGCAGCCAGGGCTACATGCCTAGTCAGGTGTGCGTCATTCAGAGCGTGGCGGCCGATGGCAGCAGCGTGACGTTCACGCCGCAGACGCAAGACGACACGCGGCTCAAGATCACGGACACGTTTCTTATCGAGCGCGGTATTCGCTCGAACCCCTTGGCCACCTACCAAGTGGACGCCGCTGGCCATGCGACGCGGATCGCCAGGTACAACAACTCTGTGATCCCGGTCCGGGGCGATGTTGGACGCGTGTACTGGAACTCGATCCCCGAGATCGCCGACAAGTACACGCATCCCGGACTCCGCTCGAAGTACGTCCCGGACACGCCGCAGGCTGCGGCGATCGTCGAGAGCCTTCTGGTCAGAGACATTCCGGTTCAACTGAACGTCGGACCAAAGGGCGGGCACTGGGTCGTCGCCGACGGCATGACATCGTCCTTTCGACCCGACGGCACCGCCGCGGGGACGTACTCGATCAAGGACCCGTACGATCCGAGGAACTACACGAAGCTGATCCAGGGCCAATACGCCAACGTCTTTACGCAGGCCCGGTACTTGGAGCCGACCGGGTTCCCGCTTCCATCTTTGCCATTCTCAGCAGCAAGCGATCCAGCGGGGCTCAGCGTACTTGCCGACGGCGCGTGGCGCGTTGAGATCATCGACCCTTTCGGTCGCCACATGATGCGCGACGCCACGACCGGCGAGGGCATCTACGATATCCCGGACGCATCGATCGAGGACGTGTCCTCAGAGCACGACAACGGGGGCAGCCTTGACTTCGCGCCCACGGCCTACGACGTCGAAGTGCCGACGACGGTTGACGGGCACTATACGGTGAACGTCTACAGCAACGCCGGGCTATCGCTGAGCGCTTCGGGCTACGACGCCGCTGGCGTCTTCGCCACGGACATCGTTGCCGACACCACTGCCGGGAATGTCAGCGGCAGGTACGACATCCTGTACTCGTCGTCTGGACAATCGATCGCTATTGGCTACTCCGGCGCACTCGGAGTTGAAGCCGCCCCCGTCCGGGCCGCCGTCGTCCTTAGCGCCCGGCGGAACCCATCTTCGGGACCGGTCGAGTTCCTGATCGCCGGCGGGACGCATGCGCCGGACGTCATCGAGATCTTCGACGTCGGAGGTCGAAGCGTCGGAAGGGTTGATGTTTCTGCGGATGGGGCGCAGTCGGTCACGTGGGATTGGCGCGCGTCGCGTTGCAAGCCAGGCGTGTATCTCGCGCGACTGCGCTCCGGAGCGGGTCAAGTTGTACGCTTCGTCATCCTGCGCTGAGCCATAGAGGTCGGCATGCGTGTCATACTATTCCTTTGCGGTCTCGCAATGCTCGCCGCGCACGCGTCCGGCTCGCAGGTTCCGCGCATCGAGCGCCGGATCATCCATGTTCGCCTGAGCGTCGACGCGTGGAATGACGCCCGCGTCGCGGCTGTCCTAGTCGATCGAACCGGACAGCGCACCGGCTGGTCTAAGGGTCGGCCGACTTGGGGCATCCGAGGTTGCTTCTACGAGTGCGCCTTTGAGGAAGGTCCGATTGACGGCGATCCAACCGTCTCGTCGGGGAACGCGAGTGAGCGTCAGGACACGCCGCGGCGAACGGGCTTGGGCACACCTTTGTTTCATCATTTCACCGTGCAAGACTCGGCGCGAACGCCTGGCCTGCTCAGGCAAGGGGGGTGCGAGCTTCGGTTGACCCCGGTCGTCGGCGGGAAGGTTCAACTCATCTTGCTCGCGGATGGATTGGGGGTTCCCGAGTGCCGCGACACTATATCGGTCCGGGTGAGGCCGGGAGCTCTCTCTCGCTGGTGGCTGACTTGGAACGTCGCAGGGGACGGCTGCGCCGTGAGGATCTCCCCGGTGCTGGGTCAACGTCCGGCACGAGAGACCGCGAAGTGACGAGGCGAGAGACTCCGCTCGCTCCTTCGGGCCCGGTTGGCCAAGTCAACCGTGGGGGCTCGGTCAGACGGATTCAAACCGTGACTAGCGGCGACTTCGTCTGGCCGCAGCCGAGATCGCGGCAGTAGCCAAGTCGTGAGAGGGAGGGTGTGACGGATGAGGGCGTTCCTGCTTTGCGCCGCGATCCTCGGCCTCGCTGCCTCGTGGCCCCGACTTGCGCGTGCCTCGGAGGAATGGGTGAGCGTGCTCACGCTATCTGATGGTGATGGGATCACGCATTCTGAGGGACGGCGGTGGCGCGAGCTGCGGAGCCTCTGAGGCGGCCGCGCTCGGCAGCAGCGGGGATGGCGAAGGTCTCGAGGTAGAGCTTCTCGTCGA
>CAIXRL010000101.1 GCA_903921835.1 Candidatus Eiseniibacteriota bacterium
AGCCTGCCGCCGCGGCGCGCGGGGGATTGCTCAGTGTGTCACGACGACGCGCCGCACGCAGTCGGCGCCGGCACGCAGGTGCGCGAAGTAGAGACCCGGGCGCAGGCGCGCGGCGTCGAACGTCACGGCCTGCCTGCCCGCGGGGCGAAGCCCGTCCACGAGCACCGCAACCTCGCGGCCCTGCACGTCGAGCAGCGCGAGCCGGACGTGCGTGCGCGCGGGCAGCACGAACGCCAGCTCGCCGCGGCCGGCGCACGGGTTGGGCGCGGGTGGGGCGAGCGAGAGCGCGGTGCTCGCGGTCCCCGCAACGTCGGTCACCGTCGTGCGGATCGCGAAGCCGGCGTTGCTCGCGTCGCTGCTGGTGTTGCCCGCCCAGTCGCGCGCATCCACGCGGAGCCAGGCGTTGCCCGTGACCTCGGGGCCGGTGACGGTCCACGCCCACGTGCCCGTGTTGGGGAGCGCCGCGGCGAGCAACTCCCACGGGCCGCCGGCGCCGGCGCGCGAAAGCCAGACATCCGCGCTCTGCACGCCGCGGTCGTCGGTCGCGCTCCAGCGCAGCGCGTGCGTCGAGCCGATCTGCATGGCTTCGCCGCCGTTGGGCGAGAGCACGGTGGCCAGCGGCGCGCTGGTGTCGGCCGTGATCATGCGACCGAGGCCGCAGGTCGAGTTGTATGCGCCGTCGCCCAGCGCGTTGATCCCGCCGCCGAGGTAGGTCGCCGCGCCGGAGGGCGCGATCGTGTACACCGTGCCGGTCACGTTGGGGTTCCATGCGGTGGCGGAGGCGGTAAGCGTATCGATCGCCGCGACGCCGTTGCGGGTCTGGCCGCCCACGAACGACATCCCGCCGCCCACCTCGATCGCGCCGGCATCGGCGGCCATTGCCAGGACGGCGGTGTTGCTGCCCGGATTCCAGGGCAGCAGCGTGCGGGTCGCCGGGTCGATAGCCGCGATGTGCACGCGCGCCTGGCCTCCCAGCGTGGCGAAATAGCCGCCGACGTAGAGGCGTGAGCCATAGGGCAACAGGCACTGAACGTAGTCGCTGGGGTTCAAGCTCCAGGTCCCGGCCGCGCCGGTGATCGTGTCGCAGACGGCGAAATACTTGTGCGCGACGGGGCCGACCACCGTGAATCCGCCGCCGAGATAGATGCTGTCGCGCACGACGGCCATGGCGTAGGCCACGTCGTTGATGGATCCCGGGTACCAGTTCGTCGCGAGCGCCGTTGCGGTGTCGAGCGCCGCGATGTGCGCGCGCGACTGGCCGCCGATCGAGGTGAAGTAGCCGCTCGTGTAGAGCACGCCTCGATTGGGATACAGCGTATAGACCGCGCCGCTCGCGGCCGCGTCCCAGCTGTCCGCGGTCCCGGTTGCGCTGTCGATCCGGGCGAGCGCGTAGTGTGCCGCGCCACCGCAGTTGTGGAAGAAGCCGCCCGCGTACACCTTGCCCCTCATCGCGACCAGCGCGGAGACCGTGTTGTCCGCTCCGGGATTCCAGCCCGTGGGGATGCCGGTGGCGACGTCGATCGCCGCCAGGCGCGTACGCGCGACGCCTCCCACGCTCGAGATCTGCCCGCCGATCCAGATGCGCTGGCCCTGCGGCACGATGGTGAAGGCTGGGCCGTTGGCGCCCGGGTTCCACGCAGCCACGTTGCCGTTCAGCGCGCTGATCGCGACGAGCCCGACGCGCGTGGCCCCGCCGACGGCGGTGATCCAGCCGCCCGCGTACACGGTCAGGTTGGTGGCGCCGATCCCGAATACGATCGCGAGGTTGTTGGTCACCCCGGGGTTCCAGTTGGTGATGACCCCCGAGGTCAGGCCGATGGCGGCGAGGTGCAGGCGGGCCAGGCCGCCGAGGGTCGTGAAGTCCCCGCCGACGTAGAGCGTCGAGTCCACGACCGTCATGCAGCGCACCATGTTGCTCGCGGGGAAGTTCCACGTGGTTGCGGCGCCGCCCGCCGTGTCCACGGCCGCGAAGCGCGCGCGCGCCTGCCCGCCGATCGTCGTGAACATGCCGCCGGCAAAGACGATCCCGCGGTACGGTTGGACGGCGTACGGGGGGCTGTCGGGCGATGGGTCCCATGCGGTCGCGAGACCGGTCGCGGGGTCGAGCGCCGCGAGGTAACGGCGCGCCTGGCCGCCGATGGTGGTGAAGGCACCGGAAACGTAGAGCCTGCCGCTCGCGTAGGCCATCACGGTCAGCACGTTGTCGGGGTTCGGGTTCCAGGCGGTCAAGAGGCCCGTGGTGACATCGAATGCCGCGAGGTAGTTGCGCGCCAGTCCGCCGATGCTGGTGAACGAGCCCCCGACGTAGAGCGTCGTCCCCACCATCACGAGCGAGGTCACGCTGTTGTCCGCGGTCGGGTTCCACGCGTCGAGCGTGCCGTCGGCGCGCAGGTGCGCCAGGCGCGTGCGCGTCACTCCGCTCACGCGCAGGAAGTTGCCCGCGATGTACCAGCCGCCCGCGCCATCGGACACCGCAGCGTTCGTGGTGCCTTCCACGTGGGGCCAGTTCGGGATCACCGCGCCCGAGGTCGCGTCGAGCGGCATGAACGAACCCGTCTGCGGCCCGATGTAGTTGAAGTACCCGCCGAGGTAGAGCGTGTTGCCGTCCAGCGCCGAGCACATCACGTTGCCGTCCGTGACCCAGGCGCCGGGATCGGCCATCTGCGCGTGCGCGACGGCCGGAAGACAAGTGAGAGCGATGGCGACGAGGGCCAGGCGATGCCGGGGCATCGCGGCTCGACAGGAACACGTACGCGGTGAGTCCACGGGATCCTCCGGACACGGGAACGCGAACTGCGCCCGGGGGAGTCCGGCGCGGTCGCGGGGGGAGAGGGACCAAACCCGTCCACAATGATGGCACATTCCCGCCCGGACCCGACGGCCCTGCATTCCCCCCGCAACGAACGGCCCCGCGATGCGCCCGGGGGCCCTTCGCCGCGACCCGGGGTGCCAGGGCCCGCGCTACACGGCGTGGTCCCGCCGGTGCTGCTCCATCAGCTTCTCCACCACCTCGGGCTCGGCCAGCGTGCTGACGTCGCCCATGCCTTCGTACTCGCTTGCGGCGATCTTGCGCAGGATGCGGCGCATGATCTTTCCGCTGCGCGTCTTGGGAAGTCCCGCGGCGATGTGGATGACGTCGGGCGCGGCGAAGCCGCCGATGGCGTGACGCACCTGCTCCTTGAGCGCGCCCTCGAGCTGCTCGCGCGGCAGGGCCAGGTACTCGGGCGTCACGATCACGTAGGCGTAGATGCCCTGGCCCTTGAGCGTGTGCGGGTAGCCCACCACCGCGGCCTCGACCACGCCGTCGTGCGACACGAGCGCGCTCTCGACCTCCGCCGTGCCGAGCCGGTGGCCGCTCACGTTGATCACGTCGTCGATGCGGCCCGTGATCCAGTAGTAGCCGTCGGCGTCCCGCGTGCAGCCGTCACCTGTGAAGTAGAAGCCCTTGTACTGCGTGAAGTAGGTCTCCTTGAAGCGCTGGTGGTCGCCCCAGACCGTGCGCGCCTGGCCGGGCCACGGTGAGTTCAGACACAGCGCGCCGGAGACGCCGTTGCCCTCGAGCACCTGGCCGGTCTCGGGGTTCACCACGACCGGGCGCACGCCGAAGAACGGCAGCGTCGCGCTGCCCGGCTTGGTCGGCGTCACGCCGGGCAGCGGCGTGATCAGGATGCCGCCCGTTTCCGTCTGCCACCACGTGTCCACCACGGCGCAGCGGCCCTCGCCCACGACGTCGTGGTACCAGCGCCAGGTCTCGGGATTGATCGGCTCGCCCACGCTGCCCAGCAGTTTGAGGCTGGCAAGACTGTGCTTGTTGATGTGTGACTCCCCCTCGCGCATCAGGGCGCGGATAGCGGTGGGGGCGGTATAGAACTGCGTGACTTTGTACTTGTCAATGAC
>CAIXRL010000102.1 GCA_903921835.1 Candidatus Eiseniibacteriota bacterium
CGCCGCGAGGCGCGCACGCGCGATCTCGCGGCCGTCCTCGAGCAGTCGCACTCCCAGCGGCGTGCCGCGCGGCTCGCTGGAGAGCACGTGCACGCGCACCGGCGCGGCCTCGCCGACGCGCGCCTCGCGCGGAGATTCGACCTCGGAGATCGCTCGGTCGGCGCCCAGCGGTTCACCCACGCGCACCGCGTGCACGGGCACGCCGATGGCGCGCGAGGCCGCCACGGGATCGGCGCCCGCGTTGACGATGCCGTCGCTCACCACCACCACGCCGTCGGGCCGGCGCTCGAGCGGCAGGTCGGCCAGCGACGCGATGGCGTCGCCCAGCGCGGTGGACTGGCGCGCGCCCGCGCCGCTCGCGGTGTCGGCGTCCAGCGTGGCCGCGAACGCGCGTGTCTCGACGCGGGCGCGGCCACGCAGCGTGCGCGCCAGCTCCTCCGCAACGCGGCTCGCGACGCTCGCACGCGAAGGCCCTCCGCGCGAGGCCGGCAGGTCCATGCTCGCCGAGCGGTCCACCAGCACCAGCACGCGGCGGCCCGAGGCCGGCAGCGCGCGCTCGAGCACGGGTTGCGCGAGCAGCCACAGCAGCGCGAGCAACACCGCGCCGCGGGCAACCGCGAGCGCGCGGCGTGAGAGTGGCGAGAGCGGCGGCAGCGCGAACGCGTACGCCCAGCCGGCCAGCGCGACGAGCGCGAGCGAGCCGAGCAGCAGCAGCGCCCAGGGCGCGTTGGGGGCGAGGTGGAGCGCGAGATCGGACACGGGTGCGGTCAGGCTAGGGGTTGAGCGTGGGGTGCGTCCAGCGGCGGGAGCGCGGCTGGATTAGCCACCCGCCCCTACTCCCCGCTCTTCGTCGCACGCGCCTGGTCGGCGATGCGCAACCCTTCCAGGATGAGCCGGTCCAGGTCCAGGTCGATCTGGATGTCCTCGCCCACGCCGGGCTCGCCCGGCACGAAGCGGAAGCGACCATCGCGCCACAGCAGCACGCCGTAGACGATCCGGCGCAGCACCTCGTGCACGGCTTCGCGGACCTGGCCCGGCGTCACCTCGCCGGCCTCGATCAGCAGCGCGCCGATGCGCCGGCGCGGCTCACTGCGCTGGCGGTCGAGCGCGCGCGCCAGCGCCTCGGGCGAGACGAGCCCGCGGTGCTGCAGGATCTCGCCCACGCGCACGGCGAGGCCGCTCGTGCGCGCGAACACCGGCCGGCCGCGCTCCAGGTAGAGGTCCACGCGCTCGGTCTCGCGCTCGATCTCCAGCCGGCCGCCCGCCTGCGCGAGCTGCAGCAGCTGGAGCACCTCGGACGTGAAGAAGTGGGCGAGATCCCCTTCCAGCGCGGGCGCGGTCATCGGGCGCGAAACCGGACGTTCTCGATGACGCGGCCGCCCTCGGCGGCGGCGCCGGTCATGACGCGCAGGTTGTACCAGCCCACCAGGAGGATCTGCGCCGTCGTGGCCGCGAGCAGCACGCCCAGCGCGATCTCGGTCAGCTGCGTGAGCGCGTGCGCGACGCGGCCGCTCACGGCGTAGAGCAGCGTGAGCAGCGCGATGAACGCGGTCATCACCACGCCGGTGAAACGGCCGAACGACGTCGGCCGGATCTTGACGGGACCCACGAACAGGTAGAGCCCCGCGCCGCCCACGGCGAGGATCGCGTAGCGCGTGGTGCCGATCCAGAACACCCAGCGCGAGAGCAGCCCGGTCGCCGTGAGCCCCCAGAGCATGACCAGGTTGAACGCGATGTCCACGAGCGGATCCATCACGGTGCCCAGCGGCGTGATCTGCCGCCAGCGGCGCGCAAGGAAGCCGTCGAAGACGTCCGAGAACGCCGCGATCACGTAGAGCGCCAGCGCCACCCTGAAGTGCCGCTCCTCCAGGAACACGCAGATGCCCGGGATGAGCGAGACGCGCAGCAGCGTGAGCATGAGCGGCACGTTGAGCCGCGGCAGCCGGTAGCCGTCGCCGTCGCGCAACAACCCCAGGAACAGCGTCACGAAGCCGAAGCCGAGCAGCGTCCACAGCGCGGTGCCGAGCAGGAAGCGCGTCGCCAGCTCGCGGTCGCCGGCGAGCGCGATGCCGACCGCGGCGAGGAAGGCGGCGAGGAAGTACGCCACCGCCGTGGTCCAGATGGCGCGCACCGCCGAGGGATTGGCGAGCAGCTCGGCGCGCACGTGCGCACCGACGCGGCGCGCGTACACGGCGATCGCGCAGGGCGCGTAGCGGTTCTCACGCAACTCGCGAAGATGTTCCTCGATGAACACGGGGAGCGGCCCTCCAGGAGGAATGCCCCGCGAGCATACGGCGGGGGCGCGATGGACGCGAGGCGGCTGCGCGGTGAGCGCGGGCCGGGACGCTGCGGCGCCCGCCAGGGCGGCGCGCGGGAGGGTCCGGCCCGCCGCGCACGGCGCCGGCCATTGCATCCGGTGCGCAGGCGCCCGGCGCGCGGCGCGCAACGGCCGGCACCGACACGACAACTCCGACCGCTCGATTCCCACCGCTAGCCCGGGTTATTCACGAACCGCCAGCCGAGAGTGAGAGATGTGCGTCAGCCGCAAGAAGATCGGCCGGCCGGACCCACCTTCGGTGGGTACCCCGGAACCGTGGTGTCAACACGATGAGGACAGCGGCCGGTCGAGCTTCGGGGTACCCACCGAAGGTGGGTCCGGATGAAGCGCAGATCGCGCTCGCAGGCGGCGGGCTCATGAATGATCCGGGCTGGGGTCGCCGTGGAGAACAGCCTCGCGGGCGTCCGGGCCCGCGCAAACGTCCGCCGGGTGAACACGAGGCAAAAGCACCACGCGCGCAAGTGCCCTGCGGGCCCCCGCGCGGATCAGCGCAGCGCGGTCACCCAGGATCCCACCACGCACAGGGCGAGCGCGACGGCGGCGAACCCGGCTGCCGCGCGCGGACCGTAACGCCGCCCGAGTTCCACCAGCCCGACCGCCGCGGCGACAACCACGCACCACTCGGCGGGAAAGCGGTAACGGTCGACGATGATCAACGGCAGCAGCAGTACGCCCTGCGCGCCCCAGATCATGGCCGGCAGCCCGAGCCGGGCGCGCGATCCCGCGAGCAGCAGGGCCGCCAGCGCCGCGAGCATGGCGAAACGATGGAGCCAGAGCGACAGGTAGCGCCCGCGGAGAGGTCCCAGGTAGATCAATCCCCCGCGCGCAATACGCTTCGCGGCAGCGAGGGGATGCGCGCGCACCTCGGCACGGGCGATCGCATAGGCGCCGCGGTCGAGCGCGAGCTCACCCATGTCGGCGTGCTTCGACATCCAGACAAACGGCGGCGTGCAACTACCATCCTCCTCCGTGCCGAGCCACGCGACCACGCCTCCTGTCGTCGTAAACGGCACGACCGCGTGGAAGCGGAACAGGTTGCGCACGGGCCATGGCGCATATCCCAACAGCAGCGCGAGTGCGAACCCGAACGCGGCGCGTGGGAAGCGCAGCCAGAGCCACACCGTCAACACGGCCGCGGTCGCGAGCCCGACCGGGCGGACCAGCAGGGACACGGCGCACGCCAGCCCGGCGCCAACGGCCCAGCCCACCCGCCGCCGCTCGACGCTCTCCATCACGAGCCAGGTCGCGAACACACCCAGGAACTCGAAGAGGATCTCGCTCGTCTCGTACCGGGCGTGAACCCACGCAGCGGGCCAGAGGAAGCGGATCGCGAACGCGATCCACGCCGCGCGGGGCCCCGCAAGGCGGCCGGTGATGCTGCCGACGAGCGCCGCCGAAACGCCGTTGAGCGCGCCCTGCATCGCGATGACGCTGCCGACGCCGCCGAGCAGCATTCCCAGCGCGACCATCACCGAATACCCCGGGGCGCGGAACGCGTAGAGCGCCAGCCCCGGAAACATGGGCTCGCGGTACGTGAACCCGTGCCCTGCGAGCAGCGAGCGCGCGATCGCCTCGAACGCCAGGCTGTCCGGCAGGCGCGGATCCATCGGGAAAAGCCGCACGATGGCGACGCCGAGCACGGCCGCAAGGATGGCCAGCCACGTCAACGGATAGCGGTCGAAAGCCGGAGTGCGGAGTTTCATCTCGTCCTCGGTCGGTCCTGCGGGTGATCGTGCGCCGGGTTCCTGCCGCAGTCGGCCACGGCGGCCCGAAGCGGCAGGAGCTCGAACACGAATCAGCGGCGCATCCCGGAGTTCCACCCCGGACAACTCATGAGCCCGCCGCCTGCGCCACTCTGCACCCTATATCCTACTCCGTGAGCGACGGCGGGCCAAACGCACCGTAACAATACGGCAACCTCGCGCTGGACATCGGGTTGCCCAAGCGTTGACCCGGGGCCCGAGGGTGGACCCGGGTGCCATGGACAGCACGAAGGGCCGGAGCGCAGCGCCCCGGCCCCGCGTGGCAAATCGAACCAGCCTACCGGCGATCGCTCTCCGCCGCAGACCCGCGCACCGCCGCCTGCGCGGCCGCGAGCCGGGCCAGCGGCACCCGGAACGGCGAGCAGGAAACGTAGTCGAGGTTCGTGCGATGGCAGAACTCCACGCTGGCGGGATCGCCACCGTGCTCGCCGCAGATACCGACCTTCAGCTTGGGCCGGGACTTGCGGCCGTTGGTGACGGCCCACTCCATCAGCATGCCGACGCCTTCCTGGTCCACCGAGACGAAGGGATCGCCGGCGAGGATCTTGCGGGCGACGTAGTCCGGCAGGAACTTGCCGGCGTCGTCACGCGAGTAGCCGTACGTCATCTGGGTGAGGTCGTTGGTGCCGAACGAGAAGAACTCGGCGACCTCGGCGACGCGTTCGGCGGTGAGCGCCGCGCGCGGAATCTCGATCATCGTGCCGACCAGGTACTCGAGCTTGACGCCCCTGGCCTTGATCGTCTCCTCGGCCACGCGCCGCACGATCGCGCCCTGGTCCTGCAGTTCCTCGACCCCGCCGATGAGCGGGATCATGATCTCGGGAACGACGTTGCCGCCCTCCTTCACGACCTGGCAGGCCGCCTCGAAGATGGCGCGCGCCTGCATCTCGGTGATCTCGGGATACGTGATGCCCAGCCGGCAGCCGCGGTGCCCCATCATCGGGTTGAACTCGTGCAGC
>CAIXRL010000103.1 GCA_903921835.1 Candidatus Eiseniibacteriota bacterium
CGCGACCCGGCGGATCGCCTGCGGCGCGTGCGCGAGTTGTTCGATGGCGCACTCGAGCTCCCGCACGAGCTCCGCGCCGCGTTTCTCGAGGCACGGGCGGGCGACGACCCGTCCATCGCCGGCGAGGTTGCCGCCCTCCTCGCCGCCGACGCGCGGACCGCGGGCCCGCTCGATCGTCCGCTCGTCGCAACGCCCGCCGAGCCCGACCGCACCGGTGAGCGGATCGGCCCCTGGGAGATCGTGCGCATGGTCGGCATGGGCGGCATGGGCACGGTGTTCGAGGCGGTGCGTGCCGACGACCAGTTCCGCAAGCGCGTCGCGATCAAGCTCGTGCAGGGCGCGCTTCACTCGGCGCCGACGTTCGCCCGCTTCCGCCGCGAACGCCAGATCCTCGCCGACCTCGCGCACAAGAACATCGCCGCGCTGCTCGACGGCGGCGTGACCGCGGACGGCAGGCCGTTCCTGGTGATGGAGTTCGTCGAGGGCGAACCGATCACGACCTGGTGCGACCGGCGGGAGCTCCCGGTGCGCCGGCGGCTCGAGCTCTTCCGGCAGGTGTGCGACGCCGTCCGGCACGCGCACCAGAACCTCGTGGTGCACGGCGACCTCAAGCCGGGGAACATACTGGTCACGCCCGACGGCAGCGTGAAGCTGCTCGATTTCGGGGTGGCGAAGCTGCTCGGGGCGGACGGCGACGAGGAAGGCATGCCGCTCACGCGCGGTGACCAGCACGCCTTCACGCCCGGGTACGCAAGCCCCGAGCAGATCCGCGGCGACGCGCTGACGACAGCCTCGGACATCTACTCGCTCGGCGTCGTGCTGCACGAGCTGCTGACCGGCCGGCGTCCGCACGAGGCGCCCGACGGCAACGTCGCTGCGCTCGAACGCGCCGTGCTGGAGCACCCGCTCGCGCGCCCGAGCACGCTGGCGACCAACGATGCCGCCGGCCACTGCGGCGAGCGGAACGCAGCCTTGCTGCGCCGCCGCCTCGCGGGCGACCTCGACGCGATCCTGCTCATGGCCATGCGCCCCGAGCCGCAACTGCGCTACCCGTCGGTGGAATCGCTCGCCAGCGACCTGCGCCGTCACCTCGACGGCCTGCCCGTGCGCGCGCTGCGCGGTGTGGGCGGCTATCGCTTCCGCAAGTTCGTCGCGCGAAACCGCGGGTTGCTCGCAGCGTCGGCGCTGGTGCTGCTGGCGCTGGGTGGCGGCGTGGTATCCACCGCGCTCGAGGCCCGTCGGGCCCGCGCCGCGCAGGCCCGCGCCGAGCGCGTGAGCGACTTCCTCGCCAACCTGCTCGCGTCCGTGAAGCCCAACATGCAGGGCCGCGACGTGCCGGTGTCCGAGCTGCTCGACGCCGCCGCGAAGCGCATCGGCACCGAGCTGGCCGGCGAGCCGGGCCCCCGCCAGGAACTCGAGACCGTGATCGGCGAGAGCGACCTCTCGCTCGGACGCTACGACGAGGCCGACCGCCACCTGCACGCGGCGCTGCGGCTGGGCCGGCTCGTGGACGGCCCGCGCAGCCGCTCCGTGGTCCAGGCGCTCAACAACCTCGGCGCGCTCGAGCTGGCCCGCGGCGAGCTGGCGGCCGCCGACTCCATCACGCGCATGGCGCTGGCGATGCAGCGCTCCCTGTCGCCGCAGCCCGACACGCTCACGGCCACGCTGATCGCCAAGGTCGGCAGCATCGAGCACAGCCAGGGCCGCATGGCCGAGGCACAGCGCTGGCACCAGGAGGCGCTCGACCTGCGCCTGCGCCTGCTCGGGCCACACGACGACATGATCGCGTACTCGCTGAACGACCTCGGCGTGGCCTACGGAGAGCAGAACAAGTGGGCCGTCGCCGAATCGCTGCAGCGGGCGGCGCTGGCGATCGCCCGGGAGAACCACCCCGAACCCTCGACGCTGGTGGCCGACGTGGAGAACGCGCTGGCCACGGCGTGTGACATCCAGTCCAAGAATGCGCTGGCCGACTCGCTGTACCGGGACGTGCTCCAGCGCCGCGCCGTGCTCCTGGGGCGCACCCACCCGGACTACCTCTTCACCGAGATGAACTACGCAATCTTCGTCTGCAGCCTCGGGCGCTGGTCGCAGGCGGCCGACATGAGCCGGGAGATTCTCGCGCAGCGGGGCAAGGGGCTGCCCGAGAGCCATCCCGCGGTCTCGACGTCGCTGCAGACGCTGGGGCGCTGCCTCGACCACCTCGGGCGCACGCAGGAAGGCGGGCGGGCGCTCGAGGAGAGCATGCTGCTCCGCCGGCGCTACTTCGGGCCGGACCACTGGCTGGCCGCGAGCTCCGAGAGCCTGCTCGGCGATCTCTTCAGGATCACCCGGGAGTACGCG
>CAIXRL010000104.1 GCA_903921835.1 Candidatus Eiseniibacteriota bacterium
ACGAGCACGCGCACCAGCCGCCCGCCAACATCGTAGACGCCGATGCGAACCCGGCCAGGTCGCGCGATCGAGTAGCTCACCGCGGTGGCGCCGCGCGACGGATTCGGCGCGGGCGGGCGCAGGCCCTCGACCAGCGGCCGCGCGATGTCGTCGCCCACCCCCACCGGCGGCTGGCGGAACTCCAGCGCCCAGACGCCGCTGAGCGCCGAGTTACCGCCTTCACCGCCGTACCCGATGATGCGGTGACCGGCGGACTGGTAGAGCGTCCCGTTCCAGAAATAGCGCGTACCCGGCAGGTCACCGGCGGGGGCCAGCTGTGTCCAGGCGGGTGTTCCCGCCAGTGACAGCGCCCACGTATCGCTGAGCGGCCCGGTGAGGCCCGCTCCCCCGACGATCACCAGGCGGTCGCGATCCGAATCGTATGCCACGACACTGATCCGCGGGCTCGGCGACGTGCCGGCCGTCGTCAGAGTGGTCCATGCAGGCGTTCCCGACAGCGAAAGGACCCGGACGTCGTTGAAGACACTCGTCCCGTCCCATCCCCCGAACACGACGATGCGATGACGTGCCAGGTCGTAGGCCGGCATGGCGTACCGGGCGCTCGGCGGCGTGCCTGTGGGCGTCAACTGCTTCCACGTCGGCGAACCGGAGAGCGAGAGCGACCAGACGTCGCTCAGTGGGCCCGAGTCGTCCAATCCGCCGATCATGATCATACGGTCAGCGCCCGGCTCATAGAATGTACTCCCCCCCAGACCGCTCTCCCGCCCGCTCGGCGGCGTGCTGTCCGGCACCAGACTGGTCCAGGCAGGCGTACCGGCGAGCGACAGCGCCCAGACGTCGTTCAGGTATGACGAACTGCCCCCACCTCCGGAGTCATCGCCGGAGCCCCCGAAGAGCAGCATGCGGTCCCGCACCGGATCGTAGATCACGCTCGGGCTCTTGCGCCCAACCGGCGGCGTGCTGTGCCCCCAGCCGACTGGGGTCAACAACTCCCAGGCCGGCGCGCCCGTGAGCGAGAGAGCCCACACGTCGTTGTACCAGGTGTGACCGCCACCGTATCCACCACACAGAAGCAGGCGCTCGCGCAACGAATCGTAGGTCACGCTGGGGGACCACCGCCCGGCCTGCGGCGCGCCAATCACCGTCCATGCCGGCGTGCCCGACAGGCTGAGCGCCCAGCTGTCGTCGAGGTAGCTGTACGCATCATGCCCGCCGAACGTCACCATGCGATCGCGCGCCGGATCATAGATCGCGCTGTGGCAGTAACGCCCGTTTGGCGTTGCGCCCGAGGGGGCCAGTTGCGTCCAGGCCGGCGTCCCCGCGAACGACAGCGCCCAGACATCGTCGAGGTTCGATGTGTCGAATCCACCAAATACCACCATCCGGTCTCGCAGCGGGTCGTAGACCGCACCGTGGTAGGCCCGTCCCCCAGGCGTTGAGCCCGAGAAGGTCAACTTCGTCCACGCCGTCGAGGCGCCCAGCGAGAGCGCCCAGACCTCGTCGTTGTTGCTCGCGGTTTCCATCCCCCCGAATATCACCATGCGGTCGCGCACGGGATCGCAGATCGCGCTTTGCCCGAAGCGGCCATCCGGCGCATCCCCGGAAGGCAGCGGCGAAACCACCATCGTCCAGCTCGGCGCCCCGGTCAGCGACAGCGCCCAGACGTCGTTGAGGCGGTTGTACGAAGGAGCGAATCCGTTGCACCCCGCAAACACGATCATGCGGCCGCGCGTCGAATCGTAGATCGCGCTGTGCCATGCGCGCGCGACCGGGAGCGTCCCGGTCGGGGCGAGTTGCGTCCAGGCCGGCGGGCCCGCGAACGACAGCGCCCACGCGTCGTTCCTGAAGCCGGCGCTGTCGTATCCGCCGAAGACCACCATGCGGTCGTTCACGCGGTCGTACACCGCGCCGTGTCCATAGCGCGCCGTCGGCGGCACCCCGAGCGACATCAGCCGGCTCCACGCGGGCACGCCCGACAGTGTCAGCACCCAGACGTTGTTCGTGAGCGTGGACGCGTCGTGTCCGCCGAACACCACGAGCCGGTCGCGCACGGGATCGTAGATCGTGCTCTGGCTCTCCCGCCCATCGGGCACGAGTTCCTTCCACGATCCGTCGGCCGCAGTGGCGGCGCTCGCCGCCGGGATCGCGGGCCCGCCCGCGGCCGCGCCGCTGCCGCCAACCAGGCGCCGCATGTACTCGCGCTGCCAGGTCGGGAGCTTCGCGTCCCCGGCAGCCTGCGCCAGGTGGCCGCGGAGCGCAGGGCTCATCTCCGGGATTCCGGGGGCGATCGGCAGGCTGGAAGCGAAACGGGGAATCGCAAGGGCGAGGATCAGCAACACCCACGCGCGGGTGGCATGGCGAAGGCAAGGCGGGAGTCTCATGGTGGCCTCGGTGGTGGGCGGTTCCATCGTCGCGCAGGCTCCGCCGCCGGCCGAATCCGTCGTCCGGCAACAGATGAACAGGGCCTGCGAACCCATTGCAACGATTACGCTGCAACTGACAGTTGTGAGCGCCCGGGGGAAGCGCCGAAATCCGCAGTGTCGATACGGTTGCATCGCCGTGCGGGGGCCTGCAATGCTCCTTTCGGACCAACGCGCGACGGCGCCGCTGCCGACCGTTCCGCGCCAGATCCAGACCACGGCTGCGCGGCCGGCCCGACTACCTCAGCCGCGTCCGCAGCCAGTCCGTGATCGTCGCGAGGATCTCGGGGCGGATCTCGGTCTCCGGCAGCGCGGCGTAGCCGGCGGGATCGCCGTTCGTGTCGGGCAGGAAGAGATGGTCCGTGCCCGCCAGCACGCTGAGCGTGACGTCGCGATCGCCGCCATCTCGCAAAGCCTGCGCCAGCTCCGTGGCCTGCGCCGGAGCCACCTGGTGGTCGGTCGCGCCCTGCAGCACCAGTACCGGGCAGCGGACGCGCCGCGCGGTGGGCAACGGGTCGCAGGTGAGGAAGTAGTGCAGCCACGGATTCGTCGTCGCGAGCGAGTCCACCTGCTTCATCGCCACGCGCAGCATCGAGTCGCGCCGGGCCGCGGGCCAGTCCGGCTGGCGCGCGATCGCGAGCCGGTTCTGGTACTCGATCACGCGCCGTCCCGGCCACGCCGGGCCGGCGAGCAGCACGATGGCGCGCAGCGCCGGATCGCCCGCGGCCACCATGGGCGCGATGAGGCCGCCCTCGCTGTGCCCGACGAGCGCGAGCCGTGCGCCGTCCACGTCGCTCCGCGCGCGCAGCCACGCGAGCGCGGCACGCGCGTCGGCGGCGAAGTCGGCCGTGGTCGCCTGCGCAGCGTCACCACCCGAGGCGCCGTAGCCCCGGTCGTCCAGGCGCAGCGTGGCGATGCCCGCACGTGCCAACGCGTCCGCCACCTGCCGGAACGGCCGGTACCCGCGCAGGATCGGCAGCGACTCGTCGCGGTCTTGCAGCCCCGAACCGGTCAGCGTCACCACGCACGGCACGCGGCCCGCGACGCCGCGCGGCCGCGTCATCGTGCCCGCGAGCGCAAAGCCTCCGGTGCAGGGCACGCGCACATCTTCCGCCGTGCAAGGCGCTCCCGCGGGCGCCGAGTAGTCGGGCGGCGCGAACGTGGCCGGGGTCGCTCCGTCGCCGCGCACGACGCGAAGTCCCTGCGCGGGAACGTACCCGCTTCGCAGATCGCCGTCGGGCCCGAGCGCGAAGCGCATCTCCACGCCAGCAAGGCGCACGCGCACGCTGTCGGCGCCGAGCCGCACGACGGTGGCGCGCAGCGTGCGCCCACCCGCGAGCGCGAACAGGTGCGCGGTCGCCGAATCGCCGTCCATCGCGCGGGCGCGGCGCACGGCGCGCTCGATCATGGCCATGGACGGGTTCAGGTACGGCAGCGCGCCGTGGTGCGTGGCGAACCGCTGCGGCCCGCCGGGAGTCAGCGTGACCACCACGCTGTCGTCCCGGAACTCCGCCGCGTCCTGCCCCGGCGCACCCGCCGGGTCCGAACGCCGCGTCGTGGTCAGGTGCATGGACAGCGGCAGCCCCGCCGCGTCGCATTCCAGCCGGTACGTGCTGCGCAGCCCCGCCGGGCGCAGGAACAACTCGCCCTCGAGCAGGAGCGTGGTGGAGGTGAAGTGCTCGACCGCCACCGTGTCGGCGCCCGAGACCAGGATGAACGCGTCGCGCGCAGGCGCGGTCGCGGTGGGACTCGTGGTCGCGGCAAGCGCGAGCAGGGCTGCGGGCAGTATCGTCATGGACGGGCGGGCTCCTCGAGGGGGCAGTGCGTGCCTTGCGGCTGGAGTTCGACCCACTCACTCATCAAGAGAAGCTTGATGCCCGTGATGTCGTTGAGATCGATGCGAGGAGCTTCCCCACGATCGATCGGCAACAGGAAGTCGCTTTCGGTCGACCGGTCCTCGAACAAGGGGTTCCGATCCCAGAGCAGCCTCAGTTCATCGCCCGTGTACAGGATCCGCCCGCCGAGCATGGCCTTGTTCTGCCCGCACATGTCAACGGCGCCGCTGACCATCACCAGACTCGGATGTGGGTCTTCCCCGGTGTCGAACCCCGGCATCGAGGTATACGACCGCCCGTCCTTCGGTGTCAGCACGACGAGGTCGGCCTGATTGTATCGCCAGGCGGTCGGCCCGTCATCGGCATCGGACCGACAACGCCAGATGAGGTGTCCACGAACACTTCACCGTGAACGGTGGTGATGCGGATCGTAGTCGCTCGCCACGGTGCGTCGTTGTACCCAGCCTGGGCCCGGACGGCCAGCACGAGTGTGAACACTGGTAACCAGCGCATGGCACCTCCTCAACTCGTCGTCGCGGACTCGCGACGCAGGTGCGTGCAGGCGATGCCAGCGTAGACGCCCGCGCTTGGAGCATCCAGCCGATCCAGAACGGGATATGCGCAGCAGTGACGGCCCGGACCCAGGTTCCGCGGCGCGGCGGGCCCCGCCGACAAGAAGCCGCAGGGCATCCGTGCGCGGCCGTGCGTCCACAACCCCACCAGCCTACGCCCCCCGCCGAAAGCCTGCCCGACGCCCTCCGGGCCGAAATCGCCGCCCGCGCCACTTGCGGACGGCGCGCACCGCCGCGAGAATGCGCTCTTCGCGCGCTGGCCCGGACCACTCATGAGCCCGCTCGCCCTTCCCTTCCTTCCCGGAGCCGATCCGTGCGCTTTCCCCGCAGCAGTGGCGTCCTGCTTCACCCGACATCGCTTCCCGGCCGCTTCGGCATCGGCGACCTCGGGCCGGAAGCCCGCGCGTTCGTCGACTTCCTCGCGGACGCCGGCCAGTCGCTGTGGCAGGTGCTGCCGCTGGGCCCCACGGGATACGGCGACTCGCCCTACCAGTGCTTCTCGGCGTTCGCGGGCAACCCGCTGCTGGTGGACCTGGAGGCGCTCGTAGCCGAGGGATTGCTCCACGCGAGCGATCTCGAATCCGCGCCCGCCTTCCCCGGCGCGCACGTGGACTTCGGCGCGGTGATCCCGTGGAAGCGCCTGCTGCTCGAGCGCGCGGCCGCGCGGTTTCGCACGCAGGCCACGCCCGCGCTGCAGGCCGGGTTCCAGGCGTGGTGCGAACGGCAGGCGGCCTGGCTCGACGACTTCGCGCTGTTCATGGCGCTCAAGGACGCTCACGGCGGCGCACCCTGGTGCGAATGGCCCGGGGCGCTGCGCCGCCGCGAACCCGCGGCGCTGACCGCGGCGCGCGGGCGGCTCGCCGACGGCGTGCACGCACACCGCTTCGCGCACTGGACGTTCTTCCGCCAGTGGAGCGCGGTGCGCGCCTACGCGCACGGCAAGGGCGTCGCGATCATGGGCGACGCGCCCATCTTCGTGGCCTACGACAGCGCCGACGTCTGGGCGCGTCCCGAGCTGTTCCACCTCGACGCCGAGGGACTCCCGACCGTCGTCGCGGGCGTGCCGCCGGACTACTTCAGCGAGACCGGCCAGCTCTGGGGCAACCCGCTCTACCGCTGGGACGCGATCGCCGACGACGGCTACGCCTGGTGGATCGCGCGGGTGCGCGCTTTGCTCGAGGTCGTGGACCGCGTGCGGCTCGACCACTTCATCGGCTTCACCCGTTGCTGGGAGGTGCCCGCGGACGCGCCCGACGCGCGCACGGGCCGGTTCGCGCCGGGGCCCGGCGCCGAGCTCTTCCTCGCGATCGAACGCGCGCTGGGCGACCTGCCGATCGTGGCGGAGGATCTCGGCGTGCTCACCCCGGTGGTCGAGGCGCTGCGCGATCACTTCGCGTTCCCGGGGATGAAGCTCCTCCAGTTCGCCTTCGGGGGCACGTCCGACAGCGCCTTCCTGCCGCACGCCTACTCGCCCAACTGCGTGGTCTACACGGGCACGCACGACAACGACACCACCGCGGGCTGGTGGGCCGGGGCGACGGAGGGCGAGCGCGACTTCCTGCAGCGTTACCTGGCGCGCGAGGTTCACGACCCCGCGTGGGAGCTGCTCCGTCTCGGCATGGCCTCCGTGGCGGACACGCTCATCGCGCCCGCCCAGGACCTGCTGTCGCTGGGAACGCAGGCGCGCATGAACTTCCCCGGCAAGCCCGCGGGCAACTGGAGCTGGCGCGTCCCCGCCGGCGCGCTCGATGACGGGCTCGCGGCACGGTTGCGGACCCTGAGCGAGCTGTTCGGACGGGTGCCCGGACAGGAGTGACCGGACCGTTCACGAGCCGGGGTCCATGCGCTTGCACGGGGCGAGGCCCGGGCGCATCTTCGCTGAGAATCCATCCCCCAACCTGAAGATCCCATCCACTACGACAAGGAGCGTCCGCCATGAGTTGCCGTGCGGAGCAATTGCTGACCCTGGGACAGAGCGTCTGGCTGGACTTCATCCGTCGCGGCCCGCTCGTTTCGGGAGAGTTCGAGCGCCAGGTGCGCGAGGACGGCGTCGTCGGCGTCACCTCGAACCCCACCATCTTCCAGCAGGCGATCGCGAAGAGCACCGACTACGACACCGCGCTCGCTGCGCGCATCGCGCAGGGCCTCTCCGGCGAGGCGCTGTTCGAGTCGCTCGCGATCGAGGACATCCAGATGGCGTGCGACCGCATGCGCGCCGTCCACGACCGCTCGGCCGGCATGGACGGGCGCGTCAGCATCGAGGTCAGCCCGAAGCTGGCCAACGACGGCCCCGGCACGCTGGCGGCGGCGAAGCGCCTGCACGCCGCGGTCGGGCGCGTGAACGTCATGATCAAGATCCCCGCGACCGCCGCGGGGCTCCCCGCGATCACGGGCGCGATCGCCGCCGGCATCAGCATCAACGTGACGCTCATCTTCTCGCTCGCGCGCTACCGCCAGGTGATGGACGCCTACCTTGCCGGACTCGAGCAGCTCGCGGCCGCGGGCGGCGACCTGTCGGCCGTGCGCTCGGTCGCGTCGTTCTTCATCTCGCGCGTGGACAGCAAGCTGGACGCCGCCATCGACCAGCGCGCCGCCGAGCTGCCGGCCGGCTCGCCGGAGCGCGTCGAGCTGGAGTCGCTGCGCGGCCAGGCGGCCGTCGCGAACGCCCGCATCGCGTACGCCGAGTACGAACGCGTCTTCGGCGGCCCGCGCTTCGCCGCGCTGCGCGCGCGCGGCGCGCACGTCCAGCGCCCGCTGTGGGCCTCGACCAGCACCAAGAACCCGGCCTACCGCGACGTGCTCTACGTCGAGGAGCTGATCGGCCCCGACACCGTGAACACGATCCCGCCGCAGACGCTGGTGGCGTACAACGACCACGGCGTGCTCGAGGCGCGCATCCGCAAGGACGTGCCGGCCGCGCGCGCGCTGTTCGCCCGGCTGCCGCAGCTCGGCGTGCCGATCGACGCGCTCATCGACCAGCTCGAGGGCGAGGGCGTGCTGGCGTTCGCGAAGTCCTACGACGAC
>CAIXRL010000105.1 GCA_903921835.1 Candidatus Eiseniibacteriota bacterium
ACGTCGTGGAGCGGAAAGACGGGGACGGCAACGGGGACGGGAACGGTCACTGTCAGGTTCGCGCGTTCCCCGCGCGGATCGCCCGCGCAGGAGAACGGCCCGGCGCCGCGACGACGGCGCCGGGTGCGCGCCTCACTCGTCGCCGAGAAATCCGAGCACTTCCTGCACGTGCCCCTCGACCTTCACCTTCGGGTAGATCTGCGCGACCCGTCCGGTTCGGTCGATGATGAACGTGGTGCGCTCGATGCCCAGGTACTTCTTGCCGTAGAGGTTCTTCTGCTTGTAGACGCCGAACGCCTTGGAAACCGCCGCGTCCTCGTCCGCCAGCAGGTCGAACGGCAGCTTGTGCTTCTCGCGAAACTTCAGGTGCGACTCGATCGGGTCGTTGGAAACACCGAGGATGACCGCGCCGACCTTCTCGAAGTCCTCGCGCAGGTCGCGGAAGCCGCAGGCCTCCTTGGTGCAGCCGGGCGTTTCGTCCTTCGGGTAGAAGTACAGCACCACCGTCTTCTTGCCCTTGAACTGCTTCAGCGAGATGGGTTCACCCGTCGTGGACGGCAGCGTGATATCCGGCGAGGGCTTGCCGATCACCGGCAGCAGGTTGGTCGTGGCCATTGCGTGCAACCTCCGAAAGCGCGCCCGGGCCCCCAAAGGGAGCCCGGGCCGGGGGTGGACCGCCCACCCCTGACGTGTGGGAACTACTTCGCGACCGGATGCATGGCGAGCGCGCGTTCGAGGTTCTGCTCCACCACGCCCCAGTCGAGGTTGTTGAAGAAGGCTTCGATGTACTTGGCCCGCAGCCGGCCGTAGTCCAGCCAGTACGCGTGCTCGTAGACGTCCATTGCGATGATCGGCGTCGCGTTCCAGAGCGGGAACGTGTTCTGCGCGTCACCCAGCACGGTGGTGAGCGAACCGAGGTCGTGATCGTACGCGAGCCACACCCAGCCGCGCGCGGCGAGACCTGAAGCCTTGAAATCGGCAAGCCAGGCGTCGTACGAGGGGAAGTCCCGCCCGATCAACTCAGCCGTCCTCGCGAGTGGCTGGCCGCCCTTGCCGCCCAGGTGGGCGAAGAATATCTCGTGGTTCTTCACGCCACCCATCGCGAACGACAGGTCCACGCGCAGCGAGCGCAGGTCGCTGAAGATCTGGTTGGCCGTCGAGCGGTCGACCGTATCCAGCTTCTTCTGAATCTCGTTCGTCTTCCCGATATAGCCCTTGTACAGCTCGTAGTGCTCTTCCTGCGTGCGCTGCGAGATGCCGTTCAGTTCGCGGATGGAGACGAACGTCTTCGCGGTGAGTTCCTTCCAGGCCATGTGTCCTCCGTGGGTGCCGGGTGGGGGTAGGCCCGGCCTCGAGGATCCGGCGCGGAACGCCGGAAGCGGAGACTAGGCGGGCATTCGGGTGGGGTCAACCACAGGTGAGATTCCGCCAACGCCGCGGGGTTTCGCACCAAGTGCCCGGCGCGATCGCGCGCCCGGGCGATCGCGGACGCCGCGGGGCCGACGACGGCTCGAGGCGAAGGCGCTTTCCGGGAATCCACCTCCGGGTCCGTCCGGGAGACGAGTGACCCGCAGCCCACGGCCGGGCGGGCGAAATCAGGCCGTGGCGCCGCGCACCGGCCAGAGCAGCCGGCGCAGGCCCACGACCGCGAGCGGGATCATGACGGGGAAGGCGTAGAACCAGATGCGCCCGATGTTCGAGCCGATAAGGAACGGGGTGAGCAGGATCAGAGGCACCAGCCACGCCAGGCGTGCGAGCGGGTTCCCGAAGCCGCGCCGGGCCTCGAGCCAGCCCAGCAGCGCCAGCGGCCAGAGGGCGAGAAAGGCGGTGCCGCCGTCCCATGCGATCCAAATCAGGTATGGGCCGCGCTGGAGTCTGAGGACGAGGTTCTCGATGCTGGTCGCTGGATCACCGGGGAACCCGCAGCCGCCGGGGAAGAGCACCCCGCGGAAGACGGCGTAGAGCGCAAGCCCCGGAACGAGCGCCGCGAGCCGCGTGAACACGCGGCCCCGCGGCCCCGGCAGCAGCAGCGCGGCGGGGACGAGTAGCGCCGTGGTCTCCTTGGCGAGCATCCCGGCGATCCCGGCGGCGGCGAGCAACAGGAACGATTCGCGACGGATCGCCAGCAGACCCAACAACAGGAAGGCATAGCCCCACGCGTCCACCATCGCGGTGCCGCCGTAGTTCGTGACCGGGAACGCCGTGTAGAAGAGCAACGCCGCAACCAGGCTCTCGATCGTCGCGAAACCGAGCGTTTCACAGAACGCCACGAGCAGCGTCCCGCCGGCGGCGAGCCCGACCATGTTCACCAGCCCGAAACGAAGCTGGATGAGCTTGTCGCCGCCGCAGTCGAAGTAGCCCAGCAGCCCGTGCGGCGGAACTGGCACCAGCCGCGCGGCAAATGGCGTGAAGACCCGGTAGCGGAACGGCCGCGCGATGCCGGCGAGGGGTTCTCCCCGGTACATGCTCACGTACTGACCGACATCGCCCTTCGTGCCGCCGAGGCCGGGATCGAAGAGCGGGTACTTGGAGGCCGCCGGGTAGACGACCGCCACAGCCGCTCCGAGACAAACGAACGCGATCGTGAACCAGCGGCGCGCGGCGTCGATCCCCCCGGAGCGACCGGACCGCGCGGACCCGCCGGCGGGCGCGTTGGAAGCAGGCCTCATCATGCAGGTCAGTATGCCGCAGCGCGAGGGCGAGACAAAGTTCCCGCAACGGACGCGGCCGCCCTCCCGTGGTGCGCCCGTCTGCGCAACGTGGTCCCCAAGGCGGCCCCGCGGCCCTGTCGCCGGCGCGATGCGGCAGGCCGAGCCCGGGCGGAAGCACTGGCGGCGGCGCCGGTCGGGTGCGGCCTGCCGCCAGGGACGGGTCCGGCGAATACGTCTCGCGCTCCTGGCTGGCGTTTCGCGAACGGTCCGGGGTATGCAGCCCTGGCAAAGCGGGGGCTTTGCACTTGGAGAGCCGCTCACGAGCGGCGTCCGTTCATGCACCGCCAGCCGGGAGTGCGAGGTGTGCGTCGGCCGCGGTAGGATCGGCCGGCCGCACCGCAGCCGTGTCGTCCACATGATGAGGACGGCGGGCGGGCATGCCGCTCCTCGAGAGGGAGGACATATGAGATGGATTCCCCGCATCGCCCCGGAGGACGCGCCGCCCGGACTGCGCGCGACTCACGACCGCATCCGCGCGCAGTCCGCCTCGCAGCGTGTCGCGCATCTCTGGCAGGCGTGGTGGGCGCACCCCGAGGGCCTCGACGCCACGTTCGCGACCTATCGCGCGCTGATGGAGAATCCCTCCCCGCTCACGCCCGCCCAGGCTGAACTGATCGCGCTGGTCGTGTCGGCGAACAACGGCTGCGCGTACTGCGTCGCGCACCACGGCACCAGGCTCGCGCGCCTCGTCGGCGACGAGCTCGCACGCCATGTGGCGCGCGACTATCGCGAGGCGAACCTCGCGGCGCGCGACCGCGTGCTCCTGGACTGCGCCGTGGCGCTGAGCTGCGAGCCGGCCGAGCGCACCGCAGCGGATATCGAGCGGCTGCGCGAGTACGGCTTCGACGACGCGGGCATCCTGCGCGCGATCGAGATCGCGGCGTTCTACGCGTATGTCAATCGTGTGGCGCTGGCGCTCGGCGTGGAACTGGAGCCCGGGCTGAAGCCCTGGGAGTTCGGCGAACAGGCCTGAGGCTCGGGCGGGCGTGAGCGGCGCGGTCCGGCATGGCGCCGGTCCGGCCGGTCGGTACGGCTCCTGAGTCACCCGCCGGGGACGGGAGCCGGCAGGCGGCCGACCCAGCCCTCGTCCCGCTCAGGCCCAGCCGGCCTCGATCAGCGCGCGGGCCTCCTCGACCGCGACGCGCCAGATCGCGAACATCTCGTCGTCGCCCCGCTCGTAGCGCCCCGCGAAGTTGCCGTCCCCGAGCCGTTCACGAATCACAGCCGGACCGAGGTGCTGCCATTGCCCGAAGGGTTGCTCCGGCTTCTGCCCCGTCGGCATCTCCACGCCCGCGAGCCGCGTCCACGGGAAGTTCTCCATCCACGACGCGTGCGAGGCGAGCGGATCGGTCTCCTGCACCTTCTTCCACACGCGCGGAGCGTTCCACCAATTGTGCCAGCGCACCTGCACACCCGGGTGCGCGCCGAGCCACTCGGCCGCCGCGGCCTGTACGGGCGCGTTGCCGCCGTGGCCGTTCACCACCAGCACGCGGCGGAAACCCTGCCCCGCGAGCGCGTCCAGCGCGTCGCGCACCACCGCGCACAGCGTCTCCACGCGCAGCGACACCGTGCCGGGATACGCCGTGAAGTTCGGTGTGATCCCGTACGGCATCACCGGAAAGACGGGGACGCCGAGCGGCTCGGCGGCCTCGGCCGCGACGCGCTCCGCGAGGATCGCGTCCGTGGCCAGGCTCAGGTAGGCGTGCTGCTCGGTGCAGCCGATGGGCAGCACGGCGCGATCGTCGCGCTCCAGGTACGCCTCGACCTGCATCCAGTTCATCGCCGCGATCCTCATCCGCGTCTCGCCTCCTCGTAGATGGCCAGCAGCCCGCGCAGGTGCGCGTCCACGTCGCCGATGCGCCGGACGCGCTCGCGTCCCGCCTCGCCCCAGGACGCCGCTTGCGGATCGTCGAGCGCCCGGCGCGTCGCCTCGGCGTGCGCCGCGTCGTCTCCGGGAGGCGCGAGCAGGCCGGTGACCTCGTGCTCGACCAGCTCGGGCAGCGCGCCGATTCGCGAGGCCACGACCGGCCGGGCATCGAGCAGCGCCTCGGCCACGCTGTAGCCGAACATCTCGGGAAACAGGCTCGGCGAGACCAGCACCGCCGCGTGCGCGCGCAGCCCGGCCAGGCGGTCCAGCTCCACGTGCCCCAGCATTGTCAGATTCGGCACGTGCTGCGCCGCGAGCCATCCGGACAGCGGGCCGCTGCCCGCGACGACGAGCGGCACGGGCGCGATGCGCGCGGCAATGCGCGGCAGCGCGCGCACACCCTTCTCGGCCGAGTGCCGCGCCATGAAGAGCACGTAGCGCTCCGGCAGATCCGCGGGGCGCGCGCCCGGCGCTGCCGGCGCCTCGACCCCGTGCGCCAGCACGCGCACCGCGTCGGCGCGGGCGCCGAGCGAGATCGCGACCTCCCCCGCGAACGCCGAGGGTGCCAGCCAGCGTCGCACCGCGCGGTAGGCGCCGACGGCGTCGTGCAGGTAGGCCTCGACGCTGCCCACCACGCTCTTGGCGCGTGAGTCCTGCACGCAGGCCGTCGCCGCCGCATGCCAGTGCGCCCCACCCCTGCACCGCTCGCACGGTTGGCCGTGCGCGTACAGCACCCGGTTCGTGCAC
>CAIXRL010000106.1 GCA_903921835.1 Candidatus Eiseniibacteriota bacterium
GGCCTGATGCGGATGCGGTCAGCCGGTCCATCCCCCAATGTCGGCCCGCCGCATCTTCGACCGGTGCCCTGAAACCCGGAGCAGGCCGGGTCTGCGCGCTGAGGTTGCAGACCGGGTGTGCTTGCCGTCTCGGCGTCGGACGCCGGTTCGCTCCAGGTGAATCGTTCGTGATCCAAGCTAGGCGGTTGCAAGGGACGGTGCGTTGTCTAGTGACTGGGGCTCGTACCCTCGACCGAACCCCCTGCATTGCCGCCTAGCCCAGACTTTCATCCGGCAGCATCACCGGATCCCTTGGAGGTCCCCCCCTCCGCGGGCAGACCAACAGCACGCTCCGTGCCAGCAGGTCGACACTTTCGAACGATTCCCCCAACGCGTTGCCCTGCAAGGGCAACCAGGTGTGGTCGAATCCGACTCGAGATCCCGCGGGACGCTCGGTCCAGCGAAAACCATGAAGACACTTTACTGTTTCGTGATCTCTCGCCTAACCGCATGAACCGCAAGGCCTTCGATGCGAAGATGTTTGATAGCGGGATTGGCAAGGGACCTGCGAGTCAGGCTCGGCCGGGAGCCCCGGGCTCGGTGGAGGCAACGGAGAGCTCGCTGCGGTCCCGCAAGGAGCGCGCGACTACGAGCGGCGGCGCTCGAGCTCGAGGTTGCGGATCCTGGCGAGCAGCGTCGGGTAGCTCAGGCCGAGCTCGCGCGCCACCTTCGCCTTGTTCCAGCGGTGCCGGTCCAGGGCCTCGGAGATCACGCGGCGCTCGAGCTCCGAGACGCTCGAGCGCAGGCTGCGGCCCACCTCGCCCCCACGGTCCGCGGCCGCCGCCACGACCCGCGTGGCGTGCTCGCGCATCTCGGGCGGCAACAGGTCGAGCCCGAGCAGATCGCCCTGGTCCGCGAGCACGACCATGCGTTTCACCGTCTTGTCCAGCTCCCGCACGTTGCCGCGCCACTCGTGGGCCAGGAACAGCTGCATCACCTCGGGGCCGAACCCGCGCAGGCTCTTCTCCATCTGGCGCGAGTACAGGCCGAGGAAATGCTGCGCCAGCACCGGGATGTCCTCGCGCCGCTCGCGCAGGGCGGGCACGCGCACGGTGATGTCGTTGAGCCGGTAGTAGAGGTCCTCGAGGAAACGGCCCTCCCGGATGCGATCGCGCAGGTCCACGCCGGTGGCGCAGATCACGCGCGCGTCCACGCGTTTGCTCCGAGTGGCGCCCACCGGGCGGATCTCGCTGCGGTCCAGCACGTGCAGCAGCTTCGCCTGCACCGACTCGGGCACCTTCTCGATCTCGTCGAGGAAGATGGTGCCGCCCTCGGCCTCCTCGAAGAGCCCCTGCTTGTCGCGCACCGCGCCGGTGAAGGCGCCGTGCACGTAGCCGAACAGCTCGCTCTCGAGCAGCGACTCGGGCAGCGCGGCGCAGTTCACCTGGACGAACGGCCGGTCGCAGCGGTTCGAGGACTCGTGCACGACCTGGGCGAGCAGGCCCTTGCCCGTGCCGGTCTCCCCCATGAAGAGCACCGTGGCCGAACTGTCGCCGACCTTCGAGAGCAGGGCGAGCAGACCCTTCATCTCGCGCGAGGCGGTGACCACGCGATCCATGCCCGCGCTCGGTTTCAACTTGTCCCGCAACTCGCGGTTCTCGGCCAGCAGCAGGGAGCGCTGCGCCTCGACGATCGCCACCGCCGCGCTGTTCGCCAGCACCGCGAGCAGGTTCACGTCGCGCTGCTTGAACGGTCCGAGCAGGTTGTCGTTGAGCCGGTCCACGAACACCAGCCCGACCGACTGCGAGGGGAAATTGAGCGGCACACAGACCAGCGAGGCGACGCTCTCGAGCGCGTCGGCCACC
>CAIXRL010000107.1 GCA_903921835.1 Candidatus Eiseniibacteriota bacterium
GGTTCATGAATCGTCCGGGCCAGTGTCCTGTCCCAGAGGCAGCGTAGCTACTTCAGGCGAGGGATCGTGGGCTCGGGCAAGGCGCGACGACGAAGTGGTATTGGAAGATACGTCGAGGAGGAGCAACGCAGCCCGGGCCCACGATCCCCGGTTGAATCGCCGCGGGACCTCTGGGACAGGACACGAGGTCGACGGTTCGCAGGGGGCAACGACCCGCGTTCGCACGTTCTCACAGCCGGCGGGGGCGCGGCCTCTCCGTCAGGAGCGACTCTCCCGGCGGCGGTTCACGATCATCCGGTCCGCGATGCCGTGCAGCTCCCCGGCCGGCATGCGCCCGGGACCCCGGTACGGGACCAGCACGCAGGCGAGGCTCAGCCGATCTTCGAACTCGCCCCCGATGTGCAGCACCGGCCCCGGCGTTCGAGTCCCGTAGCCGGGGGAGATCCAGCCGGCGGACACCGCGAGGTCCACGCCACCCGCGGGCGGCAGCACGCACACCGCGAGACGCCATTCGGAGCCGGGCTGTTCGATCCACGCGACGTGCCCCTCGATCTCGATCGCCGCGGGGGCGAGGTGCAGGTCGCAGGCGAACGCATGGCGACCCGCGCAGGCGGCCTCGTCCGTCACCAGCAGCCGGCCGGTCGGCCGCTCGAACCAGAACGCGCGCCGGACGGAGCCCGGAGGCTCCAGTCGCTCATATCCGCGGTGGCTGGCGACCAGCAGGTCCCGCTCCTGCGACGGGTCCCACGCGTGGATGACGGGCCGCGCGTCCTCCTGCATGGCGAACAGGTTGCGCCCATCGAACCGGTTGATCTCCTGGCCATCGATCACCAGCACGTTGTGGTATCGCGACGAGCGGAACTGGTTGCGGGCTTCGAAGTCGGCCGTGTACAGGTATGTGCCGGGGTCGATCACCCACGGACGGCCGCCGAACGCGAACTCAAAGCTGAGCGTGTCGTTGTGGGCATGGCCGCCCATGCCGCCCTGCCCGTTCGTCCCCGCGTCCACTGCCAGGTACGCGTCCCCACCGCGCATGATGTACACGCCGGCGTCTGGAAACGCGCGCGATCCCGGCGCGGCGGCGGACACGCGCCTCTCAGCCAGCGACTCCTTGAAGCGGCCGGCCGATTCGCCCATGAGCCAGAGTGCCTCTTCCCACTGGTCGCCTGCGGCCGCACCGAAGTCGTCGCGCCCGAACAGCACGGCGCCGATCGCGAGCAGGTGGCGATGGTCGGTCCACTCGCGTTCCGGCGTCCCCCAGGCCTTCAGCCGGTGCAATCGTCCATTGTCGCAATCGCCGAACAGCGGCGTTGCCCCATCCGGCCGGGTGTAGTGCATCGCGAACTCGAGCATCTTCTCGAGCCGGGCCATTGCGTCGGCGGGCACGGCCGCACCGTGCAGCCTGCACAGCAGGATCGTCGACAGGAACAACTCGGCGGCCAGTCGGTGATAGCTGATGGAGGACTCGAAATCGGCGCCGTCGGCGTACACCTGCCCGGACATCTCGCGCCACAGTTCGCGCAGCCCGAGTTCCCGCCACTTCGCGGCCTCGCGGAACTGCGGGCACATCAGCCCGAGGTACGCCAGGCCGACGAGGTCCGACAGGTAGTGGTTGTTGGTGAACCCGCCCGAGCGTTCCAGGTTGCGCAGGATGTGCCGCCCGTGCGCCAGCAGGCTCTTGTTGAACGCCAGCAGGAACCCGTCGGTTATCGCGGCCGAGTGCCCGAGGAAGAAGTGGTATCCCCAGAGCCAGTTCACGGCGCGAATCGCGACGTCCATGGTGCACGCCCAGTTGACCCCGAACGCGGGAGGGTTCGCCGCGATCCAGTCCGTCACCTGCGCGACGAACTCGCGGGGGTACTTCTCGTCGCCCGTGCGCCAGTAGGCCTGCCCCAGCCACGCGAAGTGCTGACAGCGGCTGAGCTCCCACGGCACCTTGATGTCGTACCCGCCCGGATGGGGCGCGGGGGACACGTCGGTGTGGTAGACGCGCGGGTCGTAGCGGTGGCCCGACTTGAAGTCGACGTGCCAGTCGATCGCCCTTCCCAGCGCCACGGGGCCGGAGCCGAGCAGGTCGAAGACGTGCGCGCAGACCTGGTCGGCAGCCGAGACCGACAGGGCTGCAGCGCCGGGACAGTGCCGCTCCAGGCGGGAGACGATCGCGCCGGCGTTGCGCGGCGTGACGAAGAAGGCTGGCGCCTTCCCGGAGCGGAGGAACTCCAGCAATCCCGATTCGCCGCCGAGGCCGGGGCGCAACGCCGAACGGAGCTGCGCGTCCGAGATCTCCGTCCCGAAGAGGTGGTCCCTGCCGTTGCGCCAGCGGCGTCTCACGGCCCTGTCCGCCCAGGCCGCTCCGCGCCCGAGCAGCCGTTGCGGCGGCAGCGTGCGGGTCAGCTCGAGAGCGCGTCGGAACTTCAAGCCCACCGTCCCCGCGGACCCACGACGTTCATCCGTGCAGCCTCCTCATGACACGTGGTCGCGACCTGCATACGTGCGGCCGCCTTTTCGTGCAGGCCTGCCGCGCCGCTACCGGAAGCGGGCGGGCTTCGCGTGTCGACACGCGTCTCGACTCTACACGACACCCGCCGCGTTGCAATCCGCGGTGGCGCGAAGCATGACGGTCGCGAAGCGGGCGGCGGGGCTACCGATCGCCGAACAGCTCGCGGGCGACGGAGCGGCCGATCTCGTCCCAGCTGAAGCGGGCCGAGCGCTCGAATGCGCGCGCCCCGGTTGCGACGAGGGCGCCCGGGTCGGAGATCGCCTCTTCGATGGCCGCAGCCAGCGCCTCGGGACCGTCCTCGCGGTGCAGGAACGCTCCGTCCGCACCTGTCGCCCAGCGGATGGCGCCAAGGTCCATGGCGAGGATCGGCATCCCGTAGGCCATCGCCTCGACGACCTTCATGGGGGTCACGGTCTCGCTGACCACCGAGCGGGGACGCGGCACCACGAAGAGGTCGTGCTCGAGGTACACGCGGCCGATCCCGGCGTGGGGCACGTGCCCGAGCGCGCGTACGTTCGCCGGCAGGGCCAGCTCCGCAAGATCGTCCCTGGAGGGGCCCGCCATGCTCAACGTGACCTGCGGAGCGCGCTGCTCGAGGATGCGCATCGCCTCGATCAGCGTGGGCAAGCCCTGCCAGGCCGACGTGCTGCCGACGTAGAGCAACCGCCGCGGCTCGTCGCGTGGCCGCCAGCGCTCGGCCTGCGGCTCGGCGCCCACCGGAATCACGATGATGCGCTCCGCGGGGATCCCCAGCCTGACCAGGTAGTCGCGCATCGGATCGTTGAGCGTGCGCACGACATCGAAGTGCGGGTACAGGTTCTCCAGCACGATGCCGCGCAGAATGGCCGCGAAGCGGCCCGGACCCTCCTGCACTTCGAGCCGCTCCAGGCTCGAGGCGTCGTAGACGGTGCGAATCCCCGCACGCCGGCGCCAGCGGAGCCCGGGCAGCGCGAGCAGGGCGGTGGAGTAGCTCCGCACCCAGGCCACGGAGCCGGGGGTGCCCTCGCGGTCGATGTGCTCGAAGGCGTGCTCGAGGTAATGCCACTTGCGGGCCAGCCGGCCCGATGGTGCGGCCGCGGGATCCAGCGCGACCAGTCCGTCGCCCGGGGCGGGCGGCGCCGACGTCCAGCAGAATCCGCGTGTCGGCACGCGCGCCGCGACCGCACGGATCAGCTCCAGCAGATGGATCTGGAAGCCGAGCTGTGGTGGCGACTCGAGCTGGTCCGACAGGAAGAACACGCCCGGTCGCGAATCGCTCATGCGTATCGCTGTTCCAGGACCGCCACCGTGCGCTCCGCGGAGTGCCCGTCCCACAGCGGGGGGATCGCGCCCGGCCGCGCCTTGCCGGCGAGGATGCGGTCGATGGCTTCGCGCGAGCGGGTGACATCGTCCCCGACGAGTACGTTCGTGCCGATCTCGGTCGTGACCGGCCGCTCCGTCGAGGTCCGTGCCGTGACGCAGGGCACGCCCAGGAACGTTGTTTCCTCCTGAATGCCCCCGGAGTCGGTCAGCATGAAACGGCTGTCCTTGGTGAGCGACAGGAAGTCGAAGTAGGGCTGCGGCCCGAGCACGTGCAGTGCCGGCGCACTCTCCAGCTTCGCCCACAGCCCGGCGCTCTCGAGCGTGCCGCGCGTGCGCGGGTGCACCGGGAACA
>CAIXRL010000108.1 GCA_903921835.1 Candidatus Eiseniibacteriota bacterium
CGGCCGCCGATGGCGATGCGGCCGCGCAGCGGCACGCGCAGGCCCGCCAGCGCCTCGACCAGCTCGTGCTGGCCGTTGCCCTCGACGCCGGCCAGCCCCACGATCTCGCCCGCGCGCACCGTGAACGACACGCCGCGCACCGCGGGCAGCCCGCGGTCGTCCAGCACCTCGAGACCGGCGGCCTCGATCGCGGGCGCGCCGGGGGTGATGTCGGCACGCTCGGCGAGCGGCGCGGGCACGTGGCCCACCATGAGCTCGGCGAGGCGTCCCTGAGTCAGCTCCGCGACCGGCCCGCCGCCCACGACGCGGCCGGTGCGCATCACGGTCACACGGCCGGCGAGCGCCATCACCTCGGCCAGCTTGTGCGTGATCAGGACGATCGAGGCGCCGTCGGCGCGCAGCGCGCGCAGCACCGCGAACAGCTCGTCCACCTCCTGCGGCGTCAGCACCGCGGTGGGCTCGTCCAGGATCAGCACGCGCGCGCCGCGGTAGAGCGCCTTGAGGATCTCGACGCGCTGCTGCGCGCCCACCGAGAGCTGCGCGATCTTCGCGTGCGGGTCCACCGGCAGGCCGTAGCGCGCCGCCAGCGCCGTCACCTCGCGCTCGGCCGCGTCGGAGCGGAAGATGCCGCCGCGCGCGCCCGGCTCGCGGCCGAGCACGACGTTTTCCGCCACGGTCAGCGTGTCCACCAGCATGAAGTGCTGGTGCACCATGCCGAAGCCCGCGCGCATGGCATCGAGCGGGCTGGCCAGGCGCACCGGCGCGCCGTTCACCTCGATGACGCCCTCGTCGGGCGCCAGCAGGCCGTAGAGCACCTTCATGAGCGTGCTCTTGCCCGCGCCGTTCTCGCCGACCAGCGCGTGGATCTCGCCGGGGGCGAGTTCCAACGACACGCGATCGTTGGCGAGGAGCGGTCCGAAACGGCGGGTGATACCGCGCAGGGAGACGGCGGGGGCGAGCATGGACGGTCGAGCGTACGCGCGCGGCGCGGGCGCGGTCCAGCGAGGGGGTGTCGTGCGGGGGAACGCGCCGCGCGGGGGCTCCCGGGGCCCCCCGCCCGGCGCGGCGTGAACGGGCATGTGTTCGCCCCCGGGGCGGGCGTATCATCAAGCCAGTCGTGTGGCCACCACGAGTCCCCCGGAACAGGAGAGCCGCATATGAGAAAATTGGCACTACTGACTTTGTGCTCCCTGTTGTTCGCTGCGCTCACCGCGCACGCGCAGGTGAACATGGGCTGGGGCGACAGCCCGAGCAACAGCGCGTCGACCACGCAGGTGTTCGACTGCCAGTCCAACACGGGCTCGAGCACGCTGGTGATCTCGATCGTGCCCGGGAGCGACATCGCCGGCGTGACGGGGTTCTCGATCGACCTGAGGTCCTTCGTCGGTGACGGCGGCACCTGCGACGACTTCAGCGGCGGCACCGCCAGCAGCTGCCTGCCGCCGCCCATGCCGGCGTTCTGGGACCTGGGCAGCGGCGGCTGCCACGCGGGGGCGATCTCCGCGAGCGGGGACTTCAGGGCCGAACCCTGGGCCAGTTCGACCCAGGTGCTGGATCCGTGGCAGGGAAACGCGCTCGTCTTTGGCGGGCCGTGGACGCTGCAGACGATCTCGGGTTACCCGCAAAGGCCCCTGGAGACCTCCACCGTTGGCGACTACTGGGTGAGTGGCGCCCTGTCCGGCGGCATGAGCGTGGACCTGCTCGCGGGACACGAGTACTACCTCGCTCGCATCACCGTGCGCCACACCCTGTCGACGACGGCAGGCGGGTGCGCGGGATGCTGCACACCGGTCGAGTTCCATCCGGTGACGGTGTGGCTCGACGTCACCGGCTCGGGCAGCGTCGGCCTGTCCCCGAATCTCCTGTCGGGGCCGGGCCTGTGGCAGGGCTCGGCGGGATGGGCCCTCTGCAACGTCGTGCCGACCCGGCGCAGCACGTGGGGAGCGCTCAAGAGCGCGTACCGGTAGCCGCACCGTTGGAAACGCGCGTCGCCGCGGACCGTCGGGTCCGCGGCGACGCGTGCTTCCAACGGTGCGGCCTTCTACGCCAGCCGGCGCACCACCATCACGGTGACGTCGTCCTCGAACGGCTTCTTCGGGCTGTGCTCGTCCAGCCGCGTCATGAGCGCATCCACCGCTTCGCGCGCGGGCAGCCTGCGCGTCTCCTTGAGCCACTTCTTCAGCTTGCCCATGCCGAACGGTTCGCCCCACGTCGTGCCGCGCTCGATCACACCGTCGCTGTAGAGCACCAGCGTGGCGCCGCGGTCCACGTGCGTGTAGCCGAGCTTGAACTTCGCGCCGGGGTCGGGGCCCAGCACGATGCCGCCCGCGGACAGCTCGCGGACGCCGTTCTTGTCCAGCACCAGCGCGGGAGGATGCCCCGCGTTCACGTAGGAGAAGTTGCCGTTGCTCTCCAGCTCGCCGAAGAACAGCGAGATGAAGCGCGACGTGAGTCCGCTGCGGTGGATGACGCGGTTGAGCTTCTCGATCGCGGAGACGATCTTGAGGTCGCGCTCGACGCCCATGCGCAGCCCGACCGCGACGTCGCGCGCCTGCAGCGCCGCCGGCAGCCCGTGTCCCGACGCATCCGCGACCGCGAGGCCCATGGTGCCGGGCGCCACGGGCAGGAAGTCGTACAGGTCGCCGCCCACGCTGGAGGCGGCGTAGCTGCCGGCGTGGATGTCGAAACCGGGGAACACGCAGCACGGGTCGGGCAGCAGGCTCAGCTGGATCGCGCGCGCCTGCTCGATGAGGTCGCGCAGTTCGCTCTTCTCCAGGTGCTGGCGCATGGCGTAGAGGACGGAGGTGAGCGCCGAGGCGAACTCGCCGCGCGAGGGACCCTTCTCGAGCGCGCCGCGCGCGGGGCCGAACAGTGCCAGCAGCGGGCCGTCCACGCCGTCCACGGCGATCAGCCCGACGCGCTCCGGGCCGATGTCGCCCACCCACGGCAGCTCGGCGATGCGGTCGTCGCCGGTGCTGGCGAAGCGGCGCGCCAGGTCGGCGCCGAGGTCGGCCCGCTTCGCGCCGAACGGTTTCGCGGGCGTGAAGCCGCCCTTGCGCCGCTCGTAGACGTGCACGGCCGTGAGCCCGAGCGGCGCGCGCAGCGCCTCGAGCAGCGCGGGCGCGATGCGCTGCGCGAACCTCTCGCGCACCTTCACGCGACCGGCGCCGGCGAACACCTTCTCGAGGCTGCGATAGAAACTCTTGGATTGGATCATGGCACGTAGCCTACGCGCAGCGGCGGCGCAGGCAAAACGACGTCGCCGCAATGGCGCGCGGCGCGCGCGAACTCACGGCTCCTGGCCGCCCCCCGCCATCTCGGCGAGCCCTTCCCACGTGAACTTCACGTTCTCGCGGTGCACGTCGTTCATGGCGTACTCCGCGTCCTTGCCGGGGTAGTCCATCTGCGTCAGCTCGGACTGGGTGTCCTCGAGCGCGGCCCCGCGTGTGAACGCCTCGCCGACGCGCTGCTCCAGGTGCAGCAGGTAGGCGAGGTCCTGCAGCACGCGGCGGTAGCCCTCGAGCCGGCTGCGGGCGATCGCGCCGTGACCGGGCACGAGCAGGCGGATGTCCTCCTGTTCGTAGAGCCAGTGCAGCGCGGTGAGCGAGCGGCGGTAGACCCACGGCGGGCCGTCCAGCCACGGGATCTCGATGTCCGAGAGCGTGTCGCCGGACACGAGCAGCCCCAGCTCGGGCACATGCAGCGCGATCTGGCTGGCGCAGTGCCCGGGCACCTCGTGCGCCACCAGCGCGCGCGGCGCGCACTCCACGCGCGCGGTGCCGCGCACCGTCACGTCTGGCGCGAACGCGCGGAACGGCGCGGTCAGCGCCTCGCCCGCGCCCGCGATCCACGCGTGCGCGTCGGCCGCCACCTTCGCCTCGTCGCGCGCGAGCTCGTCGGCAAAGCCCACGTGCGCGAGCGTCGTCGCCGCCGGGAACCACGGCCGCGCGAGCACGTGGTCCCAGTGCGGATGCGTGAACGCGAGCGTCACCTGCTCGAAGCGCGGTGCGAGCGCGTCCACGCGCGCGGCGATGTCGTCCAGCTCGGAGGGCAGTACGCCCGCGTCCACGACCAGCGCGTGCCCGTCGCGCGCGAGCACGACACTGTTCATGCGGTACGCGCGGCTCTGGCGCACGAGCACGCCGTCGCCGAGATCGGTCCATGTCTCCGAGGAAGAGGTCATGCGCGGGATGCTACTGCAGGAGGCGGGCGAGCGCGCCCCGTGCGCAATCGTCCACCCGGCGGGCAGACCGGAATGGGCGTGCACGGAAGTGACTGGGCGGGGTCGTCCGAAATGCCGGGCGCCCGGGCTCTCCGGGGTGTCGGCACACGGCATCCTGCTTGCTGGCACCGGTGTATGTGACTCCGACGATCTTCCGTGCCGGCGAACTGCGATTCCACTTCTTCGCCCACGAAGAGCCGCGAATCCACGTGCACGTTCAATCTTCGGGAGGCAAGGCGAAGATCCGGATTGAACCCCGAATCGAACTGGCTGAGAATCGTGGCCTGTCCACGGCGACCTTGAACCGAGCACTGCGAGAGATCCGGAACCATGAAGAGCAGATCCGTGAAGCGTGGCATGAGTTCTTTGGTGCCTGAGGTCACCCATGTCTCGCAGCGCGGGCTGTGCCTGCTGCTGGACGGGCGCGAGCACTTTCTGGATTTCGTTCGGTTCCCGTGGTTCCGCGAGGCGCCCGTACGAACCCTGTTCAACATCAGCCGGCCGAGTCACGATCACCTGCGCTGGGCCGAAATCGACGTGGACATCGACCTGGATTCGCTTGCCCACCCCGAACTCTATCCGCTGGTGAGCCGCCAGCTGCCGCCGGCGACGGTGCGCGAGGGCGCGCCGCGTCGCCGCGTCGCAGCCGCGGCGCCCGCCAGGACCGTGAAGCGCGCGAAGGCGAAGCCCCGCAGCGCAGGACGCGCTCCCAAGCGCCCGAAGCGCTGAACGACGGCCAACGACGACGCCCCGGCGGATCGCACCGCCGGGGCGTCGCTGTGCATGGACGGCGCGCGGGGGCCGCGCGCGTCATCGCGCCGTCAGGGCTTGCTCGGCACCGTGATCTTCCCGGCGACGATCAGCGCCTGCAGCGAGTCCACGCGCGCCTTCACGGCGTCGCCGATCAGCGCCTTGTTGTTCCCGTCGTAGACCCAGCGCACGCCATTCTCGGCCAGCCCCAGGTGCTGCACGCCGCCCTGGAAGCGGTTCTCCTTCACGGCGCGGATGGTCTCGTACACGGCGGTGTCCACGCGCTTGACCATCGAGGTCAGGATGAATCCGGGCGCCTCGTGGAACTGGTCGGAGTCCACGCCGATCGCCAGCTTGTGCAGCTCGCGCGCGGCCTCGAACACGCCGAGCCCCGTGGAGCCGGAGGCGTGGAAGATGATGTCCGCGCCGGCGTGGTACTCGGCGAGCGCGAGTTCCTTGCCCTTGGTGGGGTCCTTGAACGCCGCTCCGGTGTTGCCCGCGTACTTCACGAGCACCTCGCACTTCGGGTCCACCGCGTGGACGCCGGCCGCGTAGCCCGCCTGGAACTTCTGGATGAGCGGGATCTCCATGCCGCCCACGAAGCCCACCTTGTTCGTCTTCGAGAGCATCGCCGCGAGCGCGCCCACCAGGAACGAGCCTTCCTCCTCCTTGAACGTCAGCGCGACCAGGTTGGGCGGCAGCGTATCGGCGGGGTTCACCGTGAAGTCCACGCACGCGAACTTCTTGTTGGGGAACTCCTTCGCGAGCGACTTCACGTCGTCGCTGAACAGGAAGCCGACGCCGAACACGATCTGCGCCGGGCCGGCCGCGAGCTGGCGCAGCTGCGCCTCGCGATCGGCGCCTTCGCTGGTCTCGAGCGTCGAGAAGCGGATGCCGAGGTGCTTCTGCGCGCTGTCGAGTCCCGCGTAGGCGGCGTCGTTGAACGACTTGTCGCCGCGGCCGCCGACGTCGAAGACGAGCCCGACCTGCACGCTCGCGCTGGTGTCCGCGGCGGTCTGGCTGCCGGTCGATGCGCTCTTACCGCACCCGACGGCGAGAAGGGGAAGCAGCAGCAGTGCGAATGTGGCGAGGTGTTTTCGGGAGTTCATGGGATTCCTCGGGGAACTGGTGCACGGGAGCGGCGGCCTTGGCCTTCTGGCCCAGATCGAAGCAGCGCCGGCAGCGGGCCTCGTACAGGTCCGAGCCGCCGACCACCACGCGTCCGCCGCGGGCGACCTTGCGATACGTGCGGTTGGCGGGAGCGCCGCACACCATGCAGATGGCGAGCGTCTTGGTGATGTACTCGGCGACGGCGAGCAGCTGCGGCATGGGCTCGAACGGCTTGCCCATGTAGTCCTGGTCGAGGCCGGCGACGATCACGCGCTTGCCCTGCCGCGCGAGCTTCTCGCAGGTGTCCACCAGCGTGGGGCCGAGGAACTGGCCTTCGTCGATGCCGATGACCTGCGCCTCGTGCGCGAAGCGGAGCACGTCGTTCGCGGTCTTGACCGCCCGCGAGGGGATGCGCAGCTCCGAGTGGGACACGATCTGGTCGCGGCCGAAGCGGTCGTCGATGGCGGGCTTGAAGATGGC
>CAIXRL010000109.1 GCA_903921835.1 Candidatus Eiseniibacteriota bacterium
CCGGAAGTTACTCGCGTCCGCGAGGTAGAGGTTGCCGGCGGCGTCCGTGGCCACGTCATTGATGGCGCCGAGTTGCCCCGGCGAGGAGCCGAGCGTGCCGAGCGAACCGAAGTAGGTGCCGGAGGTCGAGAACGAAGCGACCTCGAGTTGGGGCGGCCCGTTCGGTCGCGGGATCGTCACGTAGACGTGGCCGTCGGCGCTCACGGCCAGGCCCTGCGGGAAGAAGTAGCCGAGCGGCGGGAGCGCGGGGCAGGTCCACGACGTGATCGGCGAACCGCCGCTCGTGAACGCGAAGACGCGCTCGGCAGCGGGGTCTGCCACGTAGACGTTCCCGGCGCGGTCGAACCCCAGGTGCCACGGCCGCCCCAGGCCGTTGGAGGCGCCGGAGGTCCAGGTCGAAAGCAGGGGCGGAGCCTGTGCCTGCACGGTCACGGGCAGGAACGCACAGGCGAGCGCGACAGCAGCGAGCACGTGCTTCATGGCGGCCTCGGGTCGGGTCGAGTATCGGATTCCGCCGGGGGAAGGTGTATCAATGCTCGGCGTGATGCCCCTGTGGGTCAAGGAGCGCGCGGCAGACGAGAGAACGGCGCGCGCTCGCGCGGACCGTTCTCTCCTCCGCAGGAACGACAGCAGCGGATGGTGGACGGGTTGCTTGCAAAGGGGTGGAGTTGGCGCCCTAACAGGCTGCTGAAAAAGGGTACACGGCTCGCCGGAGGTCCGGTAGGTTGCGGAACATCCAGGAGGGAGACCGCGACCCATGATGGGCACGACGAACAACCAGACCGCGATGTTCCACTACACGTCCGTCGATCAACTGGTCCCCGCCGACGATCCGCTGCGCGCGATCGAGGCCGTGATCGACTGGGAGGTCGTCCGCGAGCGGATGGCGCCGTTCTATAGCGCGGTGGGACGGCCGTCGATCCCGCCCGAGCAACTGCTGAAGGCGATGCTGATCGGCTACCTGTTCGGGATCACGTCGGAGAGGCGGCTGATGCGGGAGATCCAGGTGAACCTGTCGTACCGGCGGTTCCTGGGGCTGGACCTGGAGTCGGAGGCGTGGCACGCGACGACCTTCACCAAGAACCGCAACCAGCGATTCAAGGAGAGCGATCTGTTCCGCTGGCTGTTCGACCACGTGGTGGCCGGGGCGGTGGCGAAGGGTCTGGTGACCGGGCATCACGTGAGCCAGGATGGCACGCTGGTGCGGGCGAACTGCAGCTTCCGGAGCATCGAGCCGATCGCGGTGACGAGCTCGCCGCAGCAGTACCGCGAGCGCGTCGCGAAGGAGAACCCGGTGCCGAACGACGCGGAGCCGGCCGAGCCGCCCACCGATCGCACGCCGCCGGCTGCCGGCGCGAACGATGCGGGCCGCAACCCGGCGGCGAACTTCCGCGGCCAGCAGCGGGGCAACGTGACGCACCGTTCGACGACCGACCCGGATGCGCGGCTGGCGCGGTCCAGCGACGGGAAGGGCGCATACCCGAGCTATCACGTGCACTACACGATGGACAACAGGAGCCGGTTCCTGCTGGCGGTGGAGACGACACGGGCTGACGGTCGCCCCGAGACCGAGGCGGGACGCACGATGCTGGCGCGGCTCAAGCGGCGGCACGGCCTGACGCCGCGCACGCTGGGCGCGGACAAGGGCTACTTCGTGGCGAGCTTCCTGGGCACCCTGCGCCGGCGCGGGATCAAACCGCATGTCGCCTGTCCGGCGGTGGCGATCAAGAAGAAGGCGAAGGC
>CAIXRL010000110.1 GCA_903921835.1 Candidatus Eiseniibacteriota bacterium
ATCGCCTTCAGCACCACCGCGAGCCAGCACGTCGCGACCGTGGGAACCACGCCCCACAATCTCGCTCCCAACCAGGCCGGCATCGCCTGCCCGGCCTCACTGGGCCTGCAGAGCCTGCGGCTGTCGCCCGACTCCGTGGCCTCCGGCGCTCCCTCGACCGGGATCCTCACGCTGAGCGGGCCGGCGGGCGCGGGTGGCGCAGTGGTGGCCATCACGTATACCCCCGCCTGGGCCTATGGTCCGGCGAGCGTCACGATCCCCGCCGGCCACACCGGTGCGAGCTTCGCCATCACCACGAATGCCGTGCTGTCGCCCACGCTGGTCACCATTCGCGCAACCCTCGGCGCGGACTTCAGGGAAGCCGTCCTAGCCATCATTCCGGTGACGGCCGAGCTGGACACTTTCACGCTCTCGACGAACGACGTGCTCGGGGGCGCCCCGGTAATGGCCTACGTGTGGCTCAACCAGGGCGCGCCGCCCGAGAGCGCCACGGTGATCCTTGCCAGCAGCAACCCGCTCGCCGCGACCATCCCGCCGAGCCTTGTGCTGACACCGAACGCCAACGGCGTGAACGTTGACGTGACGGCGCTCGTGGTCGACGCGCCCGACTCCACGATCCTCAGCGCGTCCTACCGTGGTCGTACCCGGACGCAGAAGCTCGTGGTGCGCCCGGTGACGCTGCAGAGCCTGCGGCTCTCGATGCACTGCGTGCTGGGCGGGGACTCGCTCTACGCGCAGGTCGATCTCGACGGCGCGGCGGGCTCGCGCGGCGCCCACGTCGCGCTGGCCAGCGACCTGGCGGCGGTGACGCTGCCGGACACCTGCGTGATCCCGCCCGGAGCCAGTTACGCGCAGTTCGGCGTGGCCACCCACGCGGTCGCCGCGCAGGTCTTCGCGCACCTGACGGCGTCCTATCGCGGCGTGACGGTGGGCGATTCGCTCACGGTCTTCGACCAGGTGGATGTTGTAGTGCGCGATCTCGGCACGCTTCTGGGATTCTTCCAGAGGCCGGGGGACAACTGTTGCGGATACTACGAATTCCTCAGTGTCGGGCACGACCTGAACAACCTCGGGCAGGTCGTCGGTACGTCGAGTATCGACGGGCGCTACTACGGTGCCATGCGGTGGAGCGCGGGCAGCATGGATAGCCTGGGCTTTCTCTTCCCGACCGACGGAGCCGCCACCGCGGCCGCAATCAACGACGCCGGCACGGCGGTGGGCGAGAGCAACGGGGTGGCGTGCATCTTCGATTCGGGCACCGTGACGGCCATCCCGCTGGTGGACGGTCCGGCCTCCGATATCAACCGGTCCGGCCACATCGTCGGCGGCCCCAGTGCGTCGTTCTACGCGCTGGGCAGCGCGTGGTTCTACGACGGCTCCGCCACGATTCTCGCGTCGCCGCCGGGCTCCCGGTGGAGTTCCGCCGCGGCCCTGAACGACAGCGACGTCGTGGTGGGCACCGTGACGGACTCGCTGCACGTGGCTCACCCGTTCTGCTGGACGGCGGCCACCGGCATGGTCGCACTGGCCGTTCCCGATAGCGCGACGAACTGCTACGCCCTCGACATCAACAACGCCGGCGCCATCGTCGGCTACTGCCAGATCGGTTCGTACGACCACGCAGTCGCCTGGCAGGGCACCGTGATCACGCGGGTCGAGGGGCAGGGGACGCGATTCGTGAGCGTGAACAACACGGGGCTCACGCTGGGCAGCGTGAACTGGCTTCCGGCCATCTGGCACGGCACCACGTCGTACGTGATCCAGAACTCGCTGCAGGGCAACTGCGGGGTGAATCTCGCCGAGGCCACCGCCATCAACGACCATGGCCAGATCTCGGGCACGGCGAACGTGAGCGCGCCCGCGGACGGGAACTCCACCCAACACGCCGTGCTGCTCACGTCGCAGTCCACCGCACCCTGGATGCAGGGCCTGACCGCCGTGGAGGCGAGCGGCACCGTGATCGCCGCGGAGCCGACGCGCGTCACGCTGCGCTGGGACACGCGCGAGATCGTGCTGGCCCGCGCACAGGTGGAGCGCAGGGAAGCGGATGGGGGATGGGTGAACGCCGGCGTCCCGCTGGCCAGCGGCAGCAGCCAGCTCACGTTCATGGACGCGGACCTCACGCCCGAGCGCGACTACGCTTACCGGCTCGCCGTGCTCGACGGTGGCACCACGCGATACGTCGGCCAGGTCAGTGTGCACACGCCGCACCAGCTGGCGCTGGCAATTCAGGGCTTCCGGCCCAACCCGGCTCGTGCAGGCGACGTGGCCATCTCCTTCTCGCTGCCGGTGACGGGTGACGCGACGGTGGAGATGTTCGACGTGCACGGCCGCCGCTGCATGAGCCACGTGGCCCGCGGGCTCGCCGCGGGCGTCCAGGAGCTGCGACTCCCCGAGGCGAAGTCGATGGCGCCAGGCCTTTACTTCGCGAGGTTGTCGCAGGCCGGGCACTCGAGGACCTCGAGGGTGGCGATCATCCGCTAGCCCCAATGCCGGTAAGTTAGCGACCCACCCTCGTACAAGCCCGCGCGTTGCTTCTAGTTGTCCGGGCTTGACGAGCGATCATCTTACGTCTATAAGGGCGTAAGATGAAGCGTTCGCTCGAAAGCCGAAGCCGGTTGCTGAAGCGGCTCCCTCCCTTCGAGGAGGTCCTGCGCGGCAGCGTCGTGCGCCGCCTGCTGCGCTGTGGCAAGCCCGGGTGCCGCTGTGCCACGGGCGAGGGCCACCCCGCGGTCTATCTCAGCGTCACGCTCGCGGGCGGACGCAGCGAGCAGATTTCGCTGCCCGCCTCCCTGGTCCGGCGTGCCGAACAAGGGGTTGCCAACTACCACGCGTGGTGGGAGGCCATCGAGAAGGTTTCGGCGATCAATCGGGAACTCCTGCGCCTCGAGAGACAGGCCGTCGGCTCGCGACGCGGTGAGCAACGCGGGAGGCAAGGCGATGAACCTCGGACCGGCCCTGCTCGCCGTCGGCGCAGGGGAATGGCCTGACCACTTCGAGCAGTTCGCGGCGGCGCTCGACCCGGAGTGGATCGAGCAGGCGCTGAGCGCAACAGGCACGGCGACGGTGCGCCGGCGCAAGCTGCCGGCCGAGCAGGTGGTGTGGCTGGTGATCGGCATGGGGCTGTGCCGCAACCGTTCGATCCAGGACGTTGCCCAGCATCTCCGCCTGGTCCTGCCCGCGGCCACGGCAAAGGGGCACGCGGGTTCGCTGACCAGCAGCGCCGTGGTGCAGGCCCGGGCGCGACTGGGCTGCGAGCCCGTGCGTGAACTGTTTCGCCAGACCGCCGAGCACTGGGCCGTCAGCGCGGCGGACACCCAGCGTTGGCGGGGGCTGGCCGTGTACGGTGTGGATGGCTCGACCTTGCGCCTCGCCGACACACCCGAGAACGAGAGCGTCTTCGGTCGGCCGGGCAGTAGTCGTGGTGACGCGGCCTACCCGCAACTGCGGCTCGTCACCCTGATGGCGCTGCGCACACATCTGCTGGCGGGACTGGCCCTGAGTTCCTACGCCACGGGAGAAGTGCCCTTGGCCGAGACGTTGTGGGACCGGATCCCGGACGCCTCGGTGACCGTCCTCGACCGTGGGTTCCTGAGCTACAGGCTGCTCCACCGCTTGCAGACACAGGGGAGTTCGAGGCACTGGTTGATCCGAGCCAAGAACAAGTCCAAGTGGAACGTGCTGCGCAGGCTGGGCGCCAATGATCACCTCGTCGAGATCACCCTGCCCAAACAGGCCCGACGCGCCCACCCGGAACTACCCGAGACGTTGCTGGTTCGAGCCGTGCGCTACCAGCGCCGCGGGTTCCGAGCCCAGACGCTACTCACCTCGCTGACCGATCGCGAGCTCTATCCGGCCGCCGAGATCGCCGCCCTGTATCACGAACGCTGGGAACTCGAACTGGCGTTCGATGAGCTCAAGACCCACACGCTGGAGCGCGAGGAAACCCTGCGCAGCCGCACGCCCGTGCGCGTGCAACAAGAAGTCTGGGGGCTCGCGATCGGCTACAACCTCGTCCGGCTGGCGATGGCTCGGGCGGCTGCGCAGGTCGGGCTCCCCCCGATCCGTCTCAGCTACCGCCACGCGCTGTTGCTGATCCGCGACTTCTGGTCCCTGGCCGCCTACACCACCGGCCCGGGCTTGCTCCCGCGCCGCATCGCAGAACTGCACCTCGACCTCGCCCAGCTCGTCCTGCCCCCACGACGCTCGCGGCGCTACCCCAGAGCGGTCAAGATCAAGATGAGCAACTACCCGAGGAAGCGGTGAGCCCGATTGAGCCCGATGCCGACCCTCGCTAACTTACCGGCATTG
>CAIXRL010000111.1 GCA_903921835.1 Candidatus Eiseniibacteriota bacterium
GATCTGCGCGCCATCCGGACCCACCCTCGGTGGGTACCCCGAAGCTCGACCGGCCGCTGTCCTCATCGTGTCTGCAACACGGTTCCGGGGTACCCACCGAAGGTGGGTCCGGCCGGCCGATCTTCTTGCGGCTGACGTACATCTCGCACTCTCGGCTCGCGGTTCATGAATCGTCCGGGCTAGCGATAGATCGCCTTGATATGGCCCCACGAGCGGTTCCGCAGCTCCGACGCCGGATCGAGTTCGAAGTCGTAGGTCGTCGACTGGCCGTTGAACGCGAGGGTGACGTTGTCGGCAGCCCCGTCGAACGTGCCGGTCCAGCCCGAGCCGATCCCGACGTTGATCGCGTACACCCACGCCAGCGGACCGACCGGGTTCGGCGTGCAGCCCAGGTAGGCACCCATCGGGGATCCGTTGTTCAGGCCGGAGACCCACTCCGCGAGCGTCACGTCGTAGGCCTCGTATGTGCACGCGGACGAACCCAGCGCCCGCATCCACCAGTTGGCGCCCGTCGCGTCGATGGTCGTCCAGCTGCTGGTCGGCACCGACGCCGGGTAGCTGTTGTACACGGGCTCGTAGATAAGGAGCGAGCTCTTGCCGCTCGCGGGGTCGTACACGCCGAGGCGCAGGACCGGGGCGAGGAAGCCGGCCGCGGTGCTGGACGCATTGCGATAGAACTCGTAGCCGACGTGCGTGATGTCCTTCACCAGGCCGTAGCCGCAAGGGTTCCCGTTGTCCAACTCGAAGTCGGCCTTGTCCGCGCTGCCCAGCTGCGTGAACCGAAGCGAGCCGTTCGTGGCGTTCGGGTACGTGGCCAGGATGGCCACGGTGCCGGTGTTTCGGACGTTGGCCGGCGCCCAGCCCTGGAGGTTGCCGGGCGTGATGGTGGCGGCGTTGGCGATCACGGTCATCGCCAGAAGCGCGACCGTGCACAGAGAGGTAATGGTCCACTTCATGGGTGCATTCTCCTTGGACTGACGGGTGGGCTGGTGAACCGCAGCGCATAGTCTACGCCCATTTCGCATCCACCACGATCGTTCGTTGACGGATCCCTGCCGCGCGCGGACGGAAAGGGGCTTACGAATCGAAATGCCAGGGCTGACCGGCGCGATAAAGCGCGAGCTGCTGCTCGAAGCGCTTCGCGTCCTCGAACTGGCCCGTGGCGCGGGCCAGCTGGATCGCCCGCGCCGCCGCGCGGGTGGCGTCGGGGAACCGGCCGGCCTCCGCGTAGGCCGCGGCGAGCGTGCTGTAGACGACGGCGACCGGCTCCGGGCAGAGATCGCGGGCGCGCTCCGCGCAGCGCACGGCCACGCGGGCGTCCCGATGCGCCGCCTGCACGTGCGTGGCGCGTATCCACGCGATGTTGTTGAGCGCGTCGACGTCGTCCGGCGAGCGCACGAGCAGCGTGTCGTACCCGCGGATCGCCTCCTCGACTCGCGTCTCACGCGCCAGCGTCGCGGCCAGCGTCCGACGCGTCTCGAGGTCCCCCGGCCGCGCCCACAGCACCCGGCGCAGGCTGTCTTCGCAGCCGCGCGCGAGACCCAGTTCGGCCTCCAGGTGCGGCGCGGCCTCCGCGACGCGGCCCTGCTGGAGCAGCGTCCAGCCGATGTTCTTGTGCGCGAGGTTCACGCTGACCCGGTTGGCATCGGCGGCGGTCAGCACGGGCGTGAACAGCGTGGTCGTGTCCCGCCAGACGCTCACCTGGCGCGCCGTCGCCAGACCACACGCCGTCAGCGCGGCGAGTGCGGCGATGGCGCCGGCGCTGCGACCGGCGCGCGAGCGCCCGAGCCCATCGGTGAACACCCAGACGGCCGCGATCGCGAGCCCGATCCCCGGCAGGTAGGTGTAGCGATCCGCGTACGCCTGCGAGCCCACCTGCACGATGCCGATCACCGGCACCAGCATGCCCACGTACCAGAACCAGCCCAGCGCGAGCCACGGGCTTCGCCGCGCGAGCACGAGCACAGCAGCCGTCGTGGCGACCAGCGCAACGCCGGCGAGGACCGCCCCGGCACCGTTCGCATCCGCGGCGAAGGGATGAAACGCCACGAGGTGGCGCGGCCAGGCCGTGAGGCCGATGTACCGCCAGTACGTGATCAGCACGTTGCACAGGCGCCGCCCGAACGGGATGGCCTGCGTTCCCTGCGTCGCACCGATCCCGGCCTGGACGATGTAGGTGATGAATGCGGCTGCGGCGGACATTGCCAGCAGGGGCCATTTCTCGCCGACCAGGCCGGCCAGCGTGCGCGTTCCCGCCCGATCGCTCGGGGCATTGCCGGCTGCCGCGCCCGGCCGCGCGGCGGACCGCGCGGCGGCACGGCGCGGGGCGAGGCGACCGAACGCCCAGACGTCCAGCACCACGAGCACGAACGGCACCGTGACCAGCATCGACTTGGACATCAGCCCCAGCGCGAGCGCCGTGACGACCAGGGCGAACCGCAGCTTCCCCGGGTGCTCGACCCAGCGCGTGTAGGCGCCCAGCGTGAGCAGGAAGAAGAGCCCGCTGAGCACGTCCTTGCGCTCGGAGATCCACGCCACCGACTCCACCCGCAGCGGGTGCAGGGCGAAGAAGGCGCCGACCAGCACGCTGCGCCACCACGCTCCCGTCATGCGGTGCAGCACCAGGACGAGAGCCAGCGCGTTGAGCGCGTGCAGCAGCAGCGATGTGGCGTGGTGACCTGCCGGCGCGAGAGCGAACACCTGGACGTCGAGCATGTGAGAGCACGCCGTCAGCGGCAGCCAGTTGGCGCCGAGCGGCTCGTGCAGGAACCGCAGCACGCCGTGGAGCGACAGCCCACGGCAGATGTCGGGGACGCCGACCACGTAGGCCGGATCGTCCCAGATCAGCCAGCCGTTGCGCAGCACCCCCGCGAACGCGGCGAACGTCGCGACGGCAAGGCCCGCGAGCGTCGCGAGCCTCAGCGCGGGCGGCACGGGCGCGGGCGCGGCCTGCGCGCGCAGGTCGGCCGCGCGAACACGCGCGGGCCGCGTACCGTGATCAGTTCGCGGCAATGTCGCTTCCTCCGCACCTGGGTGCCCGCGCGCCGACGGAAACGGCGCGCGATCCGGAGCGCCGCCGCCGGATCGCGCACGTCACCACGTCAGGCCTTCTCGCCCTCGACCACGACCTTCGACAGGTCCCAGCCGCGCAGGAACAGCCCGCGCACGTCGGCCAGCAACCGCAGGCGGTTCAGGCGCACCGGAGCGTCGTCCACGTTCACCATCACGTGATCGAAGAACCCGTGGATCACCGCCTCCAGCTCGAGCAGAGCCGGCAGGATCTCGGCGTACGCCTTGCGCTCCCACAACGGCGCCGTGGCCGCTCGCGCCTTCTCCAGCGCCGAGACCAGCGCCTGCTCGGCGGGCTCACCCAGCTTCGCGCGATCGAGCACGGCCGGCAGAGGCTCGGGCGCCGCCTTGAGGATGTTCGCGACGCGCTTGTAGAGCACCACCAGCGGCGCAAAACGCGGATCGCCCCGGAACGCGCCGAGCGCCTGCGCGCGCGCGAGCGCATCCGCCGCGTCGCACCAGCCGGGACGCGCGGCGCCGTCCAGCTCGATGCGGGCCTCGAGCGCGGCCTCGCGCGTGTCGTATGCGACACCGCGCTCGTCGAGCGCGGTGTCCACGCGGCCGCGCCAGAACTCGCCCAGCTTCCTCATGATTTCCGCCTGCGCAAGCTCCGGATTCGCGGCGAAGAACGCCCGCGTCATCTCCATGGCCACCGCTCTCAGATCGAGCGCCCGCCTCTGCTCCAGTACGATGCGCACCGCGCCGTTGGCCGCGCGCCGCACGCCGTACGGATCCTCGCTGCCGCTGGGGATCTTGCCGGCGACGAACGCGCCCGCGACGTGGTCGAGCTTGTCGGCCAGGCTGAGCAGCGAACCCGCGTCGGACGCGGGCAGCGCGTCGCCCGCGCCGCGCGGCCGGTAGTGCTCGGCGATCGCCGCGCAGACGTCCCGCGGCTCGCCGGCGCGGCCGGCGTAGTAACCGCCCATGATGCCTTCCAGGCTCGCATACTCCTTGCCCGAGCCGATCATCTCGCCAAGCAGGTCGGTCTTGCAGAGCAGTGCGGCGCGCGCGACGCTTGCCTTCGCTCCGGGCGCCAGCCGCTCCGCCAACCAGCCGCCGAGCGACTCCAGCCGCGCCGCCTTCTCGCGCAGCGAACCGAGACCTTCCATCCACACGACGCCCGAGAGCTTCTCCACCTGCTCGGCCGGGGTGTGCCTGCGGTCGGTGTCCCAGTAGAACTTCGCGTCCTCGAGCCGCGCGACCAGCACGCCCTCGTTACCCCGGCGCACGATCTCGAGTCCGCGCGCGTCACCGTTGCGCACGGCGACGAAGCCGGGCAGCAGCGTCCCGTCCGCCTGCTCGGCCGCGTGGAAACGCTGGTGCTCGCGCAGCGCGGTGACGATCACCTCGCGCGGCAGGTCCAGGTAGTGCGGCTCGAACGCGCCCGCGAACGCGGTCGGCCACTCGACCAGGAACGTGTTGATGTCCACGAGCTCGTCGTCCGCGACGACACGCCCGCCCATCCCGGCCGCGACCTTCGTGATCTGCTCCAGCACCGCCGCGCGCCGCACGCGGTGGTCCGCGATCACGTGCGCCGCCTCGAGCGCCGCCAGATAACCCGCGGGCGAGGCGATCTCCAGCGTGCCCGGGTGCAGGAAGCGATGGCCGAACGTGGTGCGACCCGCCGCGAGCCCGAACGCCTGCACCGGCAGCACGTCCCCGCCGAGCAGCGCCAGCAGCCAGCGCACGGGCCGGCCGAAGCGATAGTCGCCGTCGTCCCAGCGCATGGCCTTGGGGAACTGCAGTTTCGTCGCGATCCCCGCGAGCAGCGCGGGCAGCACCTCGGCCGCTGCCCTGCCCACGTGCTTCACCGTCACCGCGACGTACTGGCCCTTCGGCGTCTCGACGCGGCGCACGGCGGAAACATCCACGCCCTTGCCGGCGCAGAACCCCACCAGCGCCTTGCTTGGCTTGCCCTCGGCGTCGAACGCGACCTTCGCGGCGGGCCCCATCGCCTCTTCCTCGAAGTCGCCCTGGCGATCTTCCACGCCGCTCACGATCACCGCCAGCCGCCGGGGCGTGCCGTGCGTCACGACCTCGCCGAAGCCCAGCCGCAGGTCCGCAAGCCCCGCGCGCACGCCGCGCCCGAGCTGCTCCAGCGCGGGCTCGATGTACGTGGACGGCAGTTCCTCGACGCCGATCTCGAACAACAGGTCCCGGCTCATTTCGCGGCCCCCTGCTTCTTCGCGGCCTGGGACTTGAGCCGGGCCTGCGCGTCCGCGTAGTGCGCGAGCCAGCGCTCGCGTTCGGGTTCGTCCTTGATCAGCGGATAGCCCAGCTCGGCGCGCAGGTGGTGGTACGCCAGGGCCGCCTTGCGCGCGATCTGCCGCACGCGGCCGATGTAGCCCACGCGCTCGCTCACGGAGATGGCGCCGCGCGCGTCGAGCAGGTTGAACATGTGCGAGCACTTGATCACGGCGTCGTAGCCCGGGCTGACGAGCTTCAGGTCGAGCAGCCGGCCCGCCTCGGCCTCCCAGATCTTGAACATGTCGAACAGTTCCGCCACCGGCGCCTGCTCGAAGTTGTAGTGCGACCACTCCCACTCGTTGCGCACCCACAGGTCGCCCCACGTCACGCCCGGCGCCCACTGGAGGTCCTGCACGCGGCCCGTACCCTGCAGCATCATGCCGATGCGATCGAGCCCGTAGGTCAGCTCGGCCGACACGATGGGAAGCTCGAGGCCGCCGCACTGCTGGAAGTAGGTGAACTGCGAGATCTCGGTGCCGTCCATGAGCACCTGCCAGCCCAGCCCCGCAGCGCCCAGCGTGGGGGATTCCCAATCGTCCTCGAGCAGGCGCAGGTCGCGCTCGAGCGGCTCGATGCCCAGCGCGCGCAGCGAACCGAAGTACGCGTCCACCACGTCGCCCGGCGCGGGCTTGAGCAGCACCTGGTACTGGAAGAACTGCTGGAAGCGATTCGGGTTCTCGCCGTAGCGCCCGTCCTTGGGACGGCGCGAGGGCTCGACGTATGCGACGCGCCACGGCTCGGGGCCCAGCGCGCGCAGGAACGTCGCGGGGTTGAACGTGCCCGCGCCCACTTCGCTCGGGTAGGGCTGCTGGATGACACAACCGCGCTCGGCCCAGTAGTGCTCGAGCGCGAGGATCATCGCCTGCAGGGAGTCCTTGGGATTCGGCGTGCTCATGGGTGCCCGCAATGAAAGGGAAGGCTGGATGGGGTTCGGAACGGAGGAGTCTAGATCAGATTCGCCGATTCGGCATCACGCCCGCTCGGCGCACTCCAGCGCCCCGAGCACGTCGGCGGTGGCGCGCACACGGCCGAGGCGCGGGAAGACGTTCTCGACCGGGAAGCGGTGCACCTCCGCGCTGAAGCTGGCCATGGCGTCCTCGACGAACACGACGTGGTACGCCCGCTCCCAGGCGTCGCGCGCCGTGGA
>CAIXRL010000112.1 GCA_903921835.1 Candidatus Eiseniibacteriota bacterium
AGCGCTGCCGCAGCAGCTTCACGCCCTCCTCGCGTACGCAGTACGCGGACGACAGGCGGGGAATCAACCTGTCCTCGAGCCAGAAGTAGGCAGCGGGGAAGCTGCGCCAGCGGATGTCGGCCTTCGGGGTCCTGAGGATGGACATGTCCTGGTGAAAGAAGGCGTTCTTGGGTCGCGAATCGTCGCGAAACAGGATCATGGGCTCCATGCGGTGCAGCTCGAACACATCGAAGCCCTGCATGACCGCCGCGCGGTGACGCGCTGCATTCCAGGAGAGCCGCACCGTCAGCGGCACCCACGACCGCCCACCCGGATTCCGTTCCGCGAATGCCGGGAAGAAGTCGAACTCGCGTCGCCCCAGGCTGCAACGCGACCACCGACCCGGAGGTCGCTTCCCCGGTTCCGTGGTCATGCCGACCAGGCTGAACTCCAGATCTTCCGGCGCCCATTTGATCAGGCCGCGGATGAACGTATCGATGCCCCCGGGCACCACTCCCAGGGGATCCGCCTGATAGAACGTCCGGATGCGCGTCTTCTTCATCGTTGCGATCTTCCTGAAGCCATGACCCACGGTGGCCCGTTGCCCGCGCCGGGGTTGCCGGCATCTGCCGGAGAACCCAGAGAACAAGAAACCAGAGAACAGATGATAAGAGACCGTCCCCGATCCTGTTTCACGTGTTGAGCCCCGGCGGGAGGTGAACGACCTGGACGCCAGGGCCCGCTCGCCGGGCCCGCCCGAGGCGCTCCCGGCTCTGGTGCGTCCGCAGCGTCATTCCGAGGTCGCGCCACCCACGCGGGGAATCTCTTTCAGCAGACCCCTGTTCCGCATTTCCTGGAGCGACCGGTCGTAGCCGCTCTCGCATTCCGCCTGGGCCTTTGCCCAGCCGACGAAGCTCTCGATTCCACGTGCGAACGGCACCTCGGGAACGACCTGCAACACGTCCCGCAAGAGCGAGACGTCCGCGTAGTTGTGGCGGATGTCCCCCACCCGGTACGCACCGCTGACCTCCAGCGGAACTTCCTGGTCGAAGGCACGCATCAGGGTCAACGCCACGTCGCGAATCGCTATCGCGATCCCAGTGCCGACATTGAACACCCGGTTGTTGGCGGCGTCGCGTTCGATGCCCGCGACCGTAGCCTCCACGACATCCGAGATGAAGACGAAGTCCCGGCTTTCCAGCCCGTCCTCAAAAACGTTGATGGATTGACCGGACCTGATTCTGGTGGAGAAGATCGAGAGGATGCCCGTGTACGGGTTGCTCAGGGATTGCCCGGGGCCGTAGACGTTCTGGTACCGGAACGCGACCGCGGCCAGGCCGATGGCGCCACAGACGTTCATGACCAGCTGTTCCTGGACCTGCTTCGTGACGCCGTAGACGGATGAAGGATGGATCCTTGACGATTCGTCCGTGGCCACCAGCTCGAGCCTGCCGGAACCGGGGTACTTGACCTCGAAGTCCCCCGCCCTCATGTCCTCATCGCTTCGGTGGGAGGGATAGACCACTCCCAGTTCCCTGCTGAGGTACTTCCCCTCGCCGTAGATGGCCCTGCTCGAGGCCACCACGACCTTCTCGACCTGATGGGGCTTGTTGGCGAGGATGTCGAGCATGATGGCGGTGCCCTGGATGTTCACGTGGGCGTACTTCTCGACGAGGTACATGGACTGGCCCGTGCCCGTCTCCGCAGCCAGGTGCACGACGACGTTCTGGCCCTCGAGGGCGTCCTCCCAATCCACCCTGGACGTCACGGTGCCATGCCTGAACTCCACCCGGTCCTTGATGGATGCGTACAGGGGAGACGTGACGGCGGGGTCCCTGCCGTGGACCTGCTCGGACAGGTTGTCCAGCACCCGCACTCGATGGCCGCCCTGCAGCAATCGCAGGGCGAGATGAGAGCCAATGAAACCCGCGCCACCGGTGATCAGGATGTTCATCATCGACGCGAACCTCTGCTGATTTGCAATCGGTTGGAGAGTGGGCGGGCTATTCGGCCACCAGCTCTGCGATGAAGTCGGAGATGGTCCTGGGTTTCGACGCGTAGGACCGGGTCCGGCACCTCTCGTAGCCATCGACCAGCGCGGCCGGGAGATCACTCTCCCCGAACACCACGTAGTCCGCCTCGTCGAAATGGCTGCCCCGGCGGATGTACGGGTTGTTGGTGATGATCTTGGTCTTCATGTTGATGGCCTCGAAACAGCGCATCGTGATCCCCGTCTGCGTGTGATGCGCGTAGTCGATCGTGAACTCGGACGAGCGCATCACCTCAGAGTACTCAACGTAGGGCAGCGGGCGAAACGAAACGTACTTCCGGTACTTGAGGTACAGGCGCGGGCTCTTCAGGAAGTTGCAGGCGAAGCGAAACACGTCCGGTTCGTAGATCGAGATGAAGACGTCTGTGGGGCGCAGGATCGAAACCACCCGGTCGACGTAGCCGAGACGGCCGCCGTGATTCCTCAAGATGGCGGAAACCTGGTACCTGATCTTCTTCTCGCCCGTCACCGTGGCAGATGACGTGAACAACTCCACCACGGGCAGGGACCAGCGGTCGGCGTCCCTGTAATCGAACGTGTAGTACTTCGTCGCGAACCGATACCAGCCGAGGGGAGCCTTGTTGAGCTGGAAGGAATCCCAGTTGTAGCCGACGATCCTCCTGACCGAGCGGCGCATCGCCTCGATCAACCGCTCGCTGATCCCCCTCCCCTTGAAAATGAGGGCCAGATCGTAGGTCCGGTTCTTCAGAAAGCGCTCGGTGATCGTCCGGTACGTGATGGGAAAAATGATCGGGATCTGGAGCTTGCCCACGATTCTCCCGAAGGTGCCCTCGGGGTACTCGTCGTTCGACACGTCGACCCGGTACCCCATGGCTTCCAGGGCTTCCCGGATGTGCTTCTCGAACGAGTAGAAGTGCCTGGGGATGATCAGGAGGCAGGACTTCATCGCGGGGCAGAGTTCACCGTCCTGTTCGGGACTCTCCGGCCTGATTTGCGGCGGGTTCAAGACGCGGAGCCTTTCGGGAACGCTGTGGCTGGAACCGTGGGCAGGGGCAGGAAGGACGCGCAGGCACCCTCCCGGGGGCGCTGGATCATCGCCGCCACCCCGTTCATCGGCCCGCTCCCGGGCAACGTCGGTCATGGACGGATCAGGACGGTGGGTATGATCCCGCGATCCCCCCCAAACTGCAAGATTCCGGGAAATGTGCCGAGGGGCCGCCCGGAAGGCCGGTTCGAGTCGGCAGGTTTGATCCGATCCGGCGGCGGCCCCGTCCGTCGGGCACGCTGCCGGGAGCCGGCGCGCGAGGAACGCAGGCGCCTGCCGTGCGGCTACCGGCTGCGGATGCGCCTGGCCATCGCGCGGAGCACGTACCGCGGCACGGAGGCGAGCTGGTACACGCGTGCCGCGAGCCGCAGCCACCGTGATGGCCGGTGGGCGAAATGAATGACAGGCGTCGCGTGCCAGCCCCAGCGCGTGACCGGCTCGTATCCCAGCGGCCCCAGGTGCGCCAGGAGCTCGCCGAAATGCCGCGGCGTCGATGCCTCCACGAAGACGTGCGGTCTCTCCTCCCCAAGGATCCCGGGCGCGCCGCGGAGAACGTCCAACTCCGCGCCCTCGACGTCGATCTTCAGCAGCAGGACCCGGCCGTGACGCCCACGTGAGCGGCGATAGTCGGCGAGCAGCGAATCGAGCGTCGTGATCGCGACGCCCCCCGCGCCGCCGCCTGCCCTGCTCACCTCCACGCGAGCCATGCCCACGTTCGTCCCGCCCGACTCAGGGAGAACGACCCTGCCGGTGCCCACGGCGGCCCCGACGGCGCAGTCGTAGACCGCGTGGCCGGAAACGTTCTTCTCCAGGTTGCGGCGCAGGACCGGGAGCACTCGCGGGTTCGGCTCGATCGAAATCGCGTGACCACCCAGCAGGGCGCCGAGGTAGACGGAGTGATTGCCGATGTTGGCGCCGGCATCGATGAACAGGGGGTCTTCACACGGATCGATGTGGCTCATGAACCGCATGTACTCGAGCAGCTCCACCTCGTAGAAGCCCCGCGTGGTCTCGATGAAGCGGTAGATGTAGTCCTCCCGATCGACACCCTCGAGATCGAACTCACGGCCCGCATACCGGAACTTCACGGCCTGCCTCCCAGCGCTGGGACACCACGAGAAACCCGCCCGAACGTCCTCCGGGCAGCACGCCACCGCGCCTCACCAGCGCAGCGTGAGGCGCGTCTCCCCGTACGCGCCGCTGACGTCGGCGCCCGCGACGTGATTCAGCGCCGTCACGCGCGCCCAACCCGCCGTGACGCCCGCGACGAGCCCGCTCGCGGGCGACCAGTCGGCCGTCATGGCGGCACGCGCGTCCACGTCGAGCACACCCGTGAGCACGAGGTTGTTCACGGACCCGCTGCCGGGCACGTAGTAGTCGCCGAGCTCGCTCCCGCCCTTGCGCGTGAACGTGCCCTCCAGGCCGAGCGCCCAGTCTGGCGTGGCGCGGCACTCGAGCCGGCCGTTCAGGCGATCGACGTCCGGCCCGAGCGGGAACCCCGTGGGAAGCCCCGCGAACTCGAAGTCGTGGTGGTGGAAGGAGGAGTAGGTGTACTGGTAGACGCGCGCGTACTCGCCGCGCAGCGTCCACGCCCTGCCGTCGAGCACCCGGCGGGCGTCGAAACCCAGCTGCCACGCCAGCGCCCGCGGGCGCTTCTCCGAGCTGAAGCTGATGTCGTCGATGGCCAGCTCGCCGTAGACACGCAGGTTTCGCCGCGCGTTCCAGGCGGCGTCGATCGCCCACATGACGTTGTTCTTGCCGAGCACGTTCAGTGATTCCGGCATCGACGCGCCCGACCGGAGCACGCGCTTCTCGATGTGGCTGTAGGGAATCACCGGCACGAAGTAGATCGGGGCGTTGCTGGCGCCGTTGAAGCGTGCGAGCTCCGCGAACGAGATGTCCCAGCGCGCGGTCGGACGCAGCTCGAGGCGGTGGCCGGCGAGGTAGGACTCCGTGGTCGGATCGAGCGACGCGACGAACCACTCGAGCTGCGCCCGGCCCAGGATCGGCACCCGCGCCTCGATCACGTCGAACGCCGGGGCGCCGTCGGAGAGCGCCATGCTCCCCCACGCGCCCGGTCCCCAGCGCAGCCACGTGTGCCCGATCACGAGCCGGCCGAGCTTGCCGCGCAGGGTGGCGGTGCCGCGGTCGAAGTAGCTGTTGAGCTGCTCGCCCTCGATGAGGCCGAAGTGCCGGCTGACGACGGGATTGCCGTGCGGCCCCGGCGAATGGGTGCCCGCGTAGACGTCCCCCGCGAGCAGCACGCTCTCGCCGAGCGCGAGCGAACCCTGGGCGCCCGCGCGGAAGTCGCGCACGACGTCATGGCGGGCGCGATCGTCGGTGTAGTTCGTGCGGGCATACGGCGAGAGCTCGAGCGAGCTGTTCGGATCCTCGCCGACCAGCGCGGGCTCCCAGCCGCCGATCACGTTCGCGGGTTCCATCTCCCGCTGCAGCCGGACGTACGCGGGGTCGGCCGCGACCGCGGGAGCGTTGCGCACGAGTTCGTCGAGAAAGCGCCCGAGGTCGGCGCGGTCCCACGGGCGGGTGTGCAGGAAGGCCGAGCCGCAGCCGTGGCTCGTCGCCAGATCCTCGACCAGCGGGTAGATCGGCGACTCGACCGGGATCTCGTCGAGCGCGTGATACGCGGCGCGCGCGGGCGTGGCCAGCAACAGCAGCGCAAGCGCGGCCGGAAGCGGAAAAGCGCGGCGGAGTCGGTTCATGGGCCGGGAGATTACGCGCCGGCCCGCGGCGGCGCCAGCCGGCCGGGCGGGGGACCGGCAGGGCGGCGGGACCCGTGTGCACCTGCGTGTGCGGCACGGTGCCGTCCTTGGATATAGTGGCTCCCGCGTCCCGACGCACCCCTCACCCACCCCGGAGGCACACATGGCCATCCCCGACATTGCGAAGCCGGCCGAGCAGGCAGGTCAGACGAAGCAGGGACTGCGCTACCGCATCGACGGCTCGATCCAGCAGACACTGCTCGTCGATCTCGCCGCCGGCCAGACGGTCTATTCCGACGCGGGTGCAATGTCGTGGATGACGCAATCGGTGGCGATGAACACGCACTCCTCGGGCGGCATGGGAGGCCTGCTCAAGCGCGCGCTCTCGGGCGCCACGATGTTCATCGTGGACTTCACCGCGCAGGGCAGCGAGGGCCACGTCGCCTTCTCCGCCGACTTCCCGGGCAAGGTGCTGCCGTTCGAGCTCGACGCCAACCAGACCGTGATCATGCACAAGCACGCGTTCCTGTGCGCCGAGAAATCGGTCGGCCTGGACGTGTTCTTCACGCGGCGCCTGGGTGCCGGCTTGTTCGGGGGCGAGGGCTTCGTGCTGCAGAAGCTCACCGGCCCCGGCGCGGTGTTCACCGAACTGGACGGCGACGCGATCGAGTACGCGCTCAAGGCCGGCGAGACCATGCGCGTCGAGCCGGGACACGTCGCCATGTTCGAGGCCAGCGTGCGCTTCGACGTCGAGATGATCCAGGGCTTCGCCAACGTGCTCATGGGCGGCGAGGGCCTGTTCCTGGCGACGCTCACGGGGCCCGGCCGCATCTGGCTGCACTCGCTCACCCCGAGCAAGGTGGCGCACCGGATCGCGATCTACCTGCCCTCGAAGGGCTGAGCGGCCCGCGGCAGAGCGCCGGCCCGGCGCGCGCCCGGGCTTAGTCCAGCACGGAGACGCGGCGTGTCCGCTCGCCTCCCGCCGCCCTGAGACGCACGAAGTACAGGCCCGGCACCGTCGCGTGCCCGCCCGCGAGGGACACCCACGCGAGTTCATGCGGGCCGGCGGCCAGCCCGGCGCCGGACCACGACGCGATCCGGCGTCCGCCGACGTCGAGCAGTTCGAGTGTCGCATCCCCCTGCACCGGGAGTCTGAACGCGAACCGAGAACCCGCACGCACCGGGTTCGGCGACGGCGGAGCGAGCTCGAGCGACGGCGCCGGGGCAGGCCCCACCGCCACCAGGTTGCTGACGTTGAAGTGCACCACCGCAGCCGGCCCGTTCAGGTTCTCGTCGTCGGTCGCGTACACCGTCACGGAATCCGCCCCGACGTAGCCGGGTGCCGGCACGTAGTGCAGCAGGTGCCGGCGCGTGTTGCCGAGCGTGGCCACGCCGTGCACGGGGCCGGTCTGCAGGTTGTGCCAGAAGACCGAGCCGTCGGCGTCCTGCCCCGCCAGGTCCACGTCGATGCTCCCGTTGGCGTGCACCCAGAGCGTGCGCGATGGGAGGGTCGGGGCCTGGTTGGCGTTGCCGTCGAGCACGTACGGGATGCTCGCGATGGTGACGCCGTTGCGCAGGATGTCGAGATGCCACGAGCCGAAGTAGGACGCGGAGGTCGGCATGGTCCACCACACGTACCAGAAGCTGCTCGCGTAGCTGGTGCCGGGGCTGAACGAATGGGACGAGTAGGGCCCGAGCGGCGAATACCACTGGTACGTGAGCTGGTCGTTGAAGAGGATGTTGCGGGTGCGGATCCAGCCGTACACCGGGCTGCCCGCTGAGAAGTGCGTCTTGGACGGCGGCCGTTCGCACACCGTGGGCCACGTGGGCACCAGCGTGGTCACGCCGCTGTTGAAGAGCTGGAACGGGTAGGTCCAGACGTATGGCCCCTGCGAAATCCAGCGCGAGGCGCCCGGGTTGCAGCTGCCCAGGTAGGGCTCGCGCGTACCCCCGTCCTGCGTCTCGAAGTGCAGGTGCGGCCCGCTGGAGAATCCCGAGCTGCCCACGAAGCCCAGCGTGTCGCCCGTCGCCACGGCCTGCCCCGTTGTCACGCGGACCGAGCCCTTGCGCATGTGCCAGTAGTCGGCATACGAGCCGTCGGCGTGCTGCACGATCACGTCGTTCGCCGTCACCCCGGAGAGCCACTGCGTCTGGCGGTCGAACTCGCCATCGTGCGTCTGCGCGACCGTTCCCGGCGCCGCGCACAGGATCGGCACGCCGGCGTCCATGTCGCAAAAGTCGCGGATCTCGATGTCCACGCCCGTGTGACCGTCGTACGTGACGCTGCCACAGTTCCAGTCGAGCAGGCCCGTGGAGGGATCGAGGTCGACGTAGTTGGTCACGGTACGGCCGAAGGAGTTGATCCCCCCGGGCATCGGGTCGGCGTAGAGCGTGCTCGTGACGCTCCGCGCCCCGGCGGGCGGCGGCAGGCTCGCGCGCAGCGCCTGGGACTGCTCCGCCGGCAGGCACGAGGCGCCGGCGGGCGGGGGCGGCGGCGGACCGCCCGCGAAACCGGCCGCGTCCGCTGCGGAGGAACGTGCGAGCATGAGGGCGAGAACAAGGATCGCGGCGAGACGCAAGGGGCCTCCAGGCACTCGAAGGGTGGCGATCGGGGCGGTCCCGCGGGGGCATGGTGACCCCGGGCGGACGACGTTGCGCGAAGGGATCCGGACGTCCTCCCCTGGCCCGGACCATTCATGAACCCGCGGCCTGCGAGCGCGATCTGCGCGTCATCCGGACCCACCTTCGGTGGGTACCCCGAAGCTCGACCGGCCGCTGTCCTCATCGTGTTGACAACACGGCTGCGGCGCGGCCGGCCGATCTTCTTGCGGCTGACACACATCCCGCACTCTCGGCTCGCGGTTCATGAATAATGCGGGCTAGAGGTCGCGGTGCTCCCGCGCATGTCCGCGACGATGGCGAGCGTGACCGCGCCCAGCACCACGATCCCGCCGGCGAGCGCCGCGGGCCCGAGCCGCTCGTGCCGCACGCCGGCGCCGAGCGCCGTGGCGATGACGGGCGTGATGACCGAGACGAAGCTGATGCGCACGACGCTCCAGCGCTGCACGAGCCACGCGAACGCCACGAACGCCACCACGGAGCCGACGAGCGTGAGGTAGAGGATCGGCAGCCACTGGGCGCCGCTGGCCGGCAGCGCCTGCGATTCGTGCAGCGCGAACGATGCCGCGACGCAGAACGGGATGCCGGCGGCGTGCGCGATCGCGTTGGTGGTGATCGGGGCGCCGCCGGGGCTGCGCTTGAGCAGTACGCCCGCCAGCGCGGCGGTCACGGCCGAGAGGAACACCGCGAGCAGCGGCAGGGGCGGGATGTGACCGCCGACCTCGGAGGAGACGAGCAGCCCGACGCCCGCGAGCCCGATGAGTCCCGCCACGATCTTGACCGGCGTCATGCGCTCGAGGCCCATCGCGTGCGCCAGCACCGACGTCATCAACGGCATCGTCGCGAACAGGATGGCGGCGATCGCCGAGGGCACCTCGCGCTCGCCCCAGTAAAGCAGCGGCAGGCTGAGGCCGAAGTCCATGATCCCGAACGCGAGCGCGGCACGCAGCCTGGCGCCCCGCGGCCAGCTCTGGCGCAGCACGAACGCCAACGGGGTGAGCAGCGCCGCGGCGATCGCGAGCCGCAACGCCGAGGCCCACACCGGCGGCACCGTGTCGTTGCCGATGCGAATGACGAGAAACGTGCTGCCCCAGATCAGCGTGCAGGTCGCGAAGGCGACGTAGGGGAGCGTCGAGCGGCCCGCGGCGCGGGGGCGGCCGCTCATGAAGGGCGCGCCGGTCCGTGAGCCTCGTCCGCTTCGGCCGGCGGTGCGGGCCGCAGCCGGTAGCGCGTGCCGTCGCTCTCGCGGTCGAGGTACTTCCAGTCGCACAGCGCTCGACGGAGCAGCGCCCAGTCCCCGAACGAGTGCCAGTCCATGAGCAGGAAGTTCACCTCGCTCTCGGTGTACTCGCGATCCCGCTCGAATCTGGACGCGAGATGGGCCAGCGCCATGCGCTGGACCTTCCGGCGGCTGGGCCAGCGGGTCAGGCGGCCGGCCTCGTCCAGGAACGGACGGAGCTCGCGGGGTGCTGATTCACGGTCCATTGCGGCAGTGTATCGTGGGCCATGGCGTCGTCGCCAATCCGCGGGCAGCCCGGGATGCCGGGGGGGCCGGCCCGGCACTCGTCGCGGCGTCTCCGATGGCCCTGCCGCCAGCGGGCGCGACCCGGGGCACGCCCGCCGCATCGCGCGACCGGGGTGCTCCTCGAACGTGTCTTGCGGCACGCCGGTCCTGTGGCCTGCCCGCGCGACCCGTGCCCGCGTCCCATCCCGCACCGACGCCGGCTGGCGGTTCACGATCGGTCGGGGGTAACGTCGCGGCACGGAGGTTCCCATGTCGTCCCAGGGCTACGTGCTCCCCGCGAGCGCGGACATCGGTCACGTCCACCTCAAAGTTTCGAACCTCGAGGTGTCCCTCGGCTTCTATCGCGACGTGCTCGGCTTCGAGGTGACGACGCGTTTCGGAGACCAGGCGGCGTTCCTCTCCGCCGGCGGCTACCACCACCACCTCGGCCTCAACACGTGGGAGAGCGCCGGCGGCTCCAAGCCGCCGCGCGACGCCACGGGGCTGTACCATTTCGCCGTGCGCTACCCCGACCGCAGGGCGCTGGCGATCGCGCTTCGGCGCGTGCTCGACGCCGGCGTGCGTTTGCACGGGGCCGCCGACCACGGCGTGAGCCAGTCCATCTACCTCGCCGACCCCGACGGCAACGGCATCGAGCTCACCGTCGACACCCCGCGCGAGAGCTGGAGCTTTCGCGCCGACGGCGGGCTCGACATGGTCACCGAATCGCTCGATCTGCGCGTGCTGCTCGAGGAGGCCGTGCCTCCCGGGGCCACGCCGTCACTTTGATCGCACCGGCCGCGACCGCGGCCGGACACGTCACTCCCGGAGCTCCCATGCGCGAAGAAGACCTGCTGCGCTTCGAATGGATCGCCGATCCGCGAATCTCTCCCGACGGCTCGCGCGTGGCGTACACGCGCGTGACCGTGGACGTGGACGAGGACGAATACCGCACCCACCTCTGGCTCGCCGACGTGCCGGTCGCCGGCGCCCCCGCGACGCCGCCGCGCCAGCTCACGTTTGGCGGCCGCGACTCGCAGCCCCGCTGGTCGCCCGACGGCGCGTCGCTGGCGTTCGTGCGCAAGCCGGACGCGAAGGAGCCAGGCCAGCTCCACGTGCTGCCGCTCGCGGGTGGCGAGGCGCGCGCGCTGACCAAGCTCGAGGGCGGCGCGGGCGCGCCGGCGTGGTCGCCGGACGGCGCGCGCATCGCGTTCCTCTCCGGGCACAACCCGGTGCTGGACGTGCCGGAGCACAAGAAGCCGAAGCACGAGCCGGCGCGGGTGGTCACGCGGCCCGAGTTCCGCTGGAACGACGACGGCTTCATCGACCTGGATCACCTCGATCACGTGTGGGTGGTGGAGGCCGCGGGCGGCGAGCCGCGTCAGCTCACGACCGGGACGCGCTTCAAGGAGGCTTCCCCGACCTGGACGCGCGACGGGCGCTGGATCGTGTACTCGACGGACCGGCGGGAGGCGCCGTGGTTCGGCGTACCGCTCGAGGACAACGAGCTGCGCGCCGTCTCGCCGGAGCTCGCGACCCCGACCGAGGGCGGGGAGACCACGCTGGTGGCCGACGTCGCGGGGCCGATCGGCGCCTTCGCGGAGGGTCCCGGCGGGCGCTGGCTGGCGATCGGCAACGTGCTGACGGGGCCGCCGCACTCGTACGACCAGAACGAGTTGCTGCTGTTCGAGGGCGCCTGGCCGATGACCACGCCCCAAGTGCTGACCCGCGGCCGCGACCTGGCGGTGGGTGAGGAGATGGGGAGCGACCAGCACCCGCCCCGCGGCGGCGGCGGCGCGCCGCTCGCCATCACGCCGGAAGGTCTCGCGATCTTCGGCTACGGTTGGCAGGGCGCCACACGGCTCGCGCGACTGGAGCTCGGCAGCGGACGCTTCGTGGACCTCACCGGGGCCGACGGCGATCTCATTGCCGGAACGGTCTCGGCGGACGGCCGGAGCGTCGCATACACGCTCGGCTCGGTGAGCACGCCGGGCGAGCTGTGGGTCTGCGACCTCGCGAGCGGCGCGCACACGCTGCTCCTGGCGGGCAACGCGGCGCTGCTCGCCGAGTCCGTCCTCGGCGACGTGGAGGAGTTCTGGTACCCGTCCTTCGACGGCGTACGCATCCAGGGCTGGATCGTGAAGCCGCCCGGATTCGATCCGCGGAGGAAGCACCCGCTGGTGCTCCAGATCCACGGCGGCCCGCACGTGCCCTACGGTTTCGGCTTCTTCCACGAGTTCCGCGTGCTCGCCGCCGCCGGCTACCTCGTGCTCTACACCAACCCGCGCGGCAGCACGACCTACGGGCAGGAGTTCGCCAACTGCATCCAGTACCGCTATCCCGGCGACGACGTGAAGGACCTCATGGCCGGCGTGGACGCGGTGCTCGCGCGCGGCTGGGTGGACGAGGCGCGCATGGGCGTCACGGGTGGCAGTGGCGGCGGACTGCTCACCAACGAGATCGTCACCACCATCCACCGCTTTCGCGCCGCGGTCACGCAGCGCTGCGTGTCGGACTGGCCGTCGATGTGGGCCTCGAGCGACTTCGCCCTGTTCACGCCGACCTGGTTCCGCAAGCCGCCGTTCGAGGACCCGGAGGACTTCGCGCGGCGCTCGCCGGCCTCGCGGCTGTCGGAGGTGACCACGCCGCTCATGGTGATCCACAGTGAGGAGGACTGGCGCTGCCCGATCGGGCAGGGCGAGGCGATGTTCCGCGGGCTGGCCGTGCAGAAGAAGCCGGTCGTCATGGTGCGCTTCCCGGGCGAGAGCCACGAACTCTCGCGCAGCGGCGCGCCGTCGCACCGCGTGGAGAACCAGCGGCACATCCGGCGCTGGTTCGACCACTGGCTGCAGGACAAGCCGGCACCGGAGTACGGGCTGTAGGTTTGCGCCGCAACGCCGCAGGCCCCGCCGGGCGACGGGGCCTGCGACGATTCCGTGGGATGCGGTGCTTGGGTCGCTCCCGGGCCTCGCCTGCCGGGTGAGGCAAAGACGCGTACGTGTTGCGGCGATGTCGGATAGAGCGCGCCAACCTCCGTGCGGGATGTGGCCGCTCGCGCCCTGGCTACTTCATGCGGGCCCGCGGTTACTCACTCGGCAGGTCCTGCCGGGAGACCGCGTCCGGCTGCATCCAGTCCTCGTCGGTCTCGAGCGTGCTCGGCATCGGCGGTGCGGCCACGGCCGGGCGGCGGTACAGCACGCCGAGCGCGAAGCGCCCGTCGCGCGCGGTCTCGACCGCGTGGTTGAGGTTCTCCGGGCCGTAGCCCGCGGGCAGCTCGTAGCTGCGCTGGAGCAGCTGATCGGCGTAGCCGCGCGGCTGGTAGGTCACGCACCCGGCGAGCACGTGCACGAACGCGAAGCCGGGGTACTCGATCGCCTCGCGGAACATGGCGCGCATGTGCGGCATGTTGCCGGCGTGCGTGCGCGCGACGAACCCGCAGCCGGCGCTCAGCACGAGCAGCACCGGGTTCAGCGGCTGGTCGTCGGCGCCCGCGAGTCGGCGGGCGCGCTTCGAGTCCATCTCCGTCGTGGGTGAGGCCTGGCCCTTGGTGAGCCCGTAGATGCCGTTGTCCATCACGATGTACGTGAGGTCGGTGTTGCGCCGCACCGCGTGCGGGATGTGCCCCAGGCCGATGCTGAAGCCGTCGCCGTCACCGCCGACCACGATCGTGGTCAGCTCGGGGCGCGCCACCTTGAGGCCGGTCGCGATCGGCAGCGCGCGGCCGTGGATGGAGTTGAACGAGTACGCCTTCACGTAGCCCGGGAGGCGGCTCGAGCAGCCGATGCCGGAGATCACGGCCAGCTTCTCGGGAATGATCTCGAGGTCGGCGAGCGCCTGGGTGAGTCCCTTGAGCACGCCGAAGTCGCCGCAGCCGGTGCACCAGACGGGCTGCAATTCGGTCCGGTAGTCCTTCGCCTTCATGGCTTCTCCTTCGCGGCCGCGAGCAGCGATTCGAGTTCGCGCATGGACATCGGCAGGCCGCCGCTGCGGGCGACGCTGCGGACCCCGGTCATGTCGGTGAGGCTGGTGAGGTAGTGGTGGAACTGTCCCTGGAAGCTCAACTCGACGACGCATGTCTCGCGCAGGC